>SLGN01000106.1 GCA_007123695.1 Verrucomicrobiales bacterium | reverse complement strand
GCTCCAGCTCTCGGTGAAGAAGTTCCTTCCCGCCGGTCTGCGGGATGAAATTCTCGCCTCGATGGCCGATGTCCGGGTCCGCAGCGCCATCGATGCGGCGGCGCAGGATCCCTCCTACTTCGGGCGGATCGTCGCCACGGCCTATCCGCTGGTGGACGCGACCGATCCGGAAAGCCTCGGCCGAATCAAAGTCGAGGACGCCATTGCCGAGTTCTCGGTGCGCGAGAACGCCCGCTACATGTCCTGGATCGGCTATTTCTCCGTGATCGCGCAGGCCGCGCCGATGATCGGTCTGTTCGGCACCGTCGCCGGCATGATCATGGCCTTCGACACGATGGGGCTCAGCGGCGGGTCCGACCCGAGCAAGCTCGCTGGAAACATCTCCCTGGCCCTCATGACCACCGCCGGCGGTCTGGTCGTGGCCATCCCGAGCATCTTCTGCTTCTACATCTTCAAGAACCGCTTCAACAAGCTGGTCAGCGACGTTCAAGAGGCCGCCATCCAGGGGCTCGAGTCGGCCATCGCCACGGTCAATGCCGACCAGCAGCTTGCCAAGGTTCCCGAAGGCATTTCCGAAGCCTGATCCGCTGGCCCGCGCAACCGCGCCTACCGCACTTCCGACGCCCCTAGACGAAACCCCGCCATGGCCTCAGACAAGCTCAAGTCCGCCATCGAAAGCATCCAGTCGGAGGAGATGCAGATGGACATGTCGTCGATGATCGACCTCGTCTTCCTGCTGCTGATCTTCTTCATGGTGAGCTCGCACCTCATCATTGTCAAGATCGACAAGCGGGTCACGCCCCCGACCGCGAAGAACGCGCAGGTGGCGAAGGACGCGAGGGGCCGCATCGTCGTAAACATTCTGGAGGATGGTTCGGTGTGGGACATCGACCAGCAGGAACTTCCGACGACTGAGGCGATCACCGACTACGTGGACCAGCTCCGGCTGCGCAATATCGACGCAGGGATCGAAGTCTCCCGTCTCAACCTCCGCGCCGACAAGAACGTCGACACCCGCGTCATCAAGCGCGTCGTGCAGGCCGCCGGCGAGGCCGGGGTGAGCGAGGTGATCTTCGGAAGCTGGGTTATCGAGAGGGACTGAGTCCCCACATTCGCAACTCCAAACAAAATCCGGCCATGGCACGCAGAAAACCACCGAAGGAAGAGGATCCGGCCCTCGACATGTCGTCGCTGATCGATGTCAGCTTCCTGCTGCTGATCTACTTCCTCGTCACCTCGACCCTCGATCCGAAGGACGCCGACTTGGGCATGACCATGCCCACGAACACGTCCCCGAGTTCTTCGGAGATCGAGATCGACCAGATGACGATCGAGGTCAACAGCTCCGGCCACATCGTCGTCAACGAGGAAGTTCTCGACATCGATCCGGAGGTCCGCGAGGTGCCGCTGCTGCTCGACCGCCTCAAGAACTACGCGGAGAGCGCCAAGCTCACCAACTCGGAGCCCATGGTCATCATCGCGGCGGACGACTCGGCGAAGGGTCAGCGGTTCATCGATGTCTTGAACGCGCTTGCGAACGAGGCGGTCCAAATCCGAAACGTCACCATCACCGGCTTTACGGAGGAGTGACCGGGCGCGGCTCGATCCCGTCCCTCGCTGCTCTTTCCGGCCTTCCCCCTCTTCAGAATGAAATCCCCGAATCTTCGGAGATCCGCTCTTGCGGCGGTTCTTTTTGCTGCGCTGCCAAGCCTCCCGCTCGCGCTCCTTTCCCAGGACGACGACAACAGCGTCGAGGGCCTTTACCAGAAGGCTGGCGAATTCATGGTCGGCGGCGAGCACGCCGAGGCTTCCAAGACCTTCGAAAAGCTCTTCGATTTGTCGGGAGGCATCCGCACCTTGATCGAGGACTACGGTGCCGCCGCCGGCGGGTTCTTCTTCGACTACGGGCTCACCCTGCTGCCCCAGGGGAGGTGGGAGGACGCCAAGACCGCCTTCACCGACTGCATCACCGCCGCCGAGAAGGCGAAGGAATACGATTCGCCGGTGCGTTCCGAGAACGTCCGCGAAAACCTCGCGCGCTTCCAGCTCGGTTTCGTGGAATCCCAGCTTGGCAACCACGAGGACGCGCTGCGTCTCTACGACGAATACCTCGCTGGAAATCCCCCGGCGGAGGAGCTTTCCCAAGTGCGGAACAGCTTCAAGCTGCGCTACGGTGCTTCCCTGATGAAGCTTGGTCGCCACGAAGAGGGGATCGACACGGTGCAGGAGCTCTTCGACAACCGCGAGGAGTGGAGGGTGAGCCCCCAGTTTCTCGTCCAGGGCGTTCTCGAACTCGGCCTCGGCTGGGTCGAGCAGGCGATGGCGGCGGGAGGCGACGAGGCCGTGATCGAGCAGATCTCGGACCGGGGCCACATTTTCCTCGACCGGAATTCCGAGTTCATCCATCTGGAGCCGTTGGCCTCCTACCGCTTTGGATTCGTCGACCGTCTCCGCAAGCTCGGCTTCGAGTCGGCCAAGGCCGGTCTCAATTCCCTCGCTCTGAGGTATTTCTCCTTCGTGCCGACGATCAACGAGATCCGCACCGATCTCCACCTCACCTTGGCGCGGCAGGCGATCGGGTCCGGCATCCCCTCGCAGTTCCAGGACGTGCTCGACCAGCTCGACCAGCGGGAGCAGGCGGAGATGCATCCCGACGCCGAGACCCTGCGCCTCGTCGCGACGAGCTACGAGCGCATCGGCAACCTCCATGCTCCCCGAGCCATCTATTGGCATCTGTCGGAGCAGTTCCCCCAGGTTCCGGCGCAAGCCCGGGCCGAGATCCTGCACGAGGCGGCGCGGCTGTCGTCCCTCCTCGCCGACTACTCGGGCGCCCAATATTTCGGAGAGAAGTTCATGGACGAGATGCCCGAGGACCATCCTCTGAAGGGCAACGTGTCCACCTTCATGCTCCAGTCGCTCTTTACTTCGAGGCTCTACGACCAAGTTATCCAGATTGCCGAGAGAGTGCGCGAGCGGCAGGAGCCCGGTTCCGACCAGCGCGAGCTTGCCGACTCCCTGCATCCCCTCGCTCTCTACTCCACCCAGCAGCACGGCGACGCCGAGGCTTCCTTCGCCGATTACGTGAAGAACTATCCCGACGGCCCCAACCGCGAGATCGTCCTTTTCCACCGTGCCAGCAATGCGCTGATACTCAACAAAATGCGGGAGGCGGCGGAGCATTACGAAGACTTCCTCAAGGCCTTCCCCGAGTCCGAGCGCTTCCTCGACGCCGCTCTTGCGGATCTCTCGATCGCACGCTTCAACCTCGGCGACTACGGCGAGGCGATTCGTAACGTCGAGCGGCTGCTCGCGGAACGCCCGGATTCTCCGCAGGTGCCCCGTAGCCTCAATCTCAAGGGAGACGCCTACGTCATCCAAGGCGAGAGCCTTCCCAGGGAGGAGGCGGAAAAGGCTGCCGAAATGCAGGACAGCGGTCTCGCGGCCTACCTCGCCGCGATCGAGGCGGGCCAGAAGTCCGAGGCGTCGGACCCCGACCGGGCCGACTTCCACAAGGCCGTCACTGCCGAGGCTATCTGGAAGGCGACCGACCTCCACTACCAGCGGGAGGAAATCGAGCAGGGCATCTCCCTCTACGACTCCTTCTTCCCCGCCTACGCCGGAACCCGCTACGAACCCCAGATTTCGGTCTTTTCGCTCGAACATCTCGAGGCGGCGGGTCGGGGCGAGGAGGGCTTGGTCCAAGTCGAGAAGATGATCAACTTTTTGGGAGGCCAGCCGCCGGAGGAGCAGGACCTCACTCTTCTGCGCCAGGCCATCGGTTCCTACGCCGAGGCCTCGCAAAGGATCCGTGGTCTCGAGAAGACGCTCGTCGGTTTCGACGATTTTCCCGGCCTGGATCCCGCCAACCAGACGCTGCTGACGTGGTTGAAGATCCAAAAGGTGATCGTTCTCCAGGGCGAGCGCCGCGGCAAGGAGCAGGGCAGTCCGGAATACAACGCCATCGAGGCCCAGATCGCCGAAGTCTTCGAGGAGCTCAGCCTCTTCGAGAAGCGGAATCTTTCCGAGTTCGCTCTGCAGCAGATCGGCATCTACTTCGCCGGGACCGACAACCCCTTCCTCGGCGTGCCGTACTTCGAGGAGCTGCTCGCCCGGACCAATCCGGAGGCGGAGCCTTTCAAGGGCCCGGCGGAGATGGAACTCGGAAAAATCGAGATGCGTTCGGGCGACCCTGGCAAGATCCAGTCGGCGCGGGAGCGCTTCCGTCGGATCATCGCCGACGACAGCGAGGACGGTCGTCCGCTGCATGCCGTGGCCTACATGAACCTCGCCGACCTCCACATCCGCAACAAAGAGTGGCGGGATGCCTACGAGGCCCTCGACGCCATCAACAAGAACAAGTCCTTCTTCGGTCGCGACCGGGCCCGGCGGGCCGAGGCGGGATTCAAGCTAGGTCTCGTGCTGGAGGAACTCGGCGACCCAGCCGCGGCTCAGGCCTACGTCGCGATGATGGGCGCCTATCCCAACATCTACGACTGGATCACGCAGGCATGGGAACGCTACATCCCGCTGAGCCTCGCCGACATCGAGGCGATGGAGACCACCGATCCCGTGACGACGGCTCTCAAGCGCGAGCGGATGCTCTCGCTCTTCCGGCTGACCGTCCGCTACGTCTACAGTTGGCAGAAGCTCGATGAACGGACCGATGCGCCCTCGGGCGCTCTTGGCCGGCTCCGCCGCCGGGTTTCGGAAATGAAGGACGAGTTCCGCATCACCCCCGAGGAGGAGGCCCGGATCCTCCGCGAAGTCGGCATCGAGGCGCTGCCCTGAACCTGACTGAACCCGCGCCCGCGTTCCCGCCCAACCCTTACGCCGATGAAACTCACCGCCACCTCTCTATCCCTCGCCGCTTTCCTGTTCTTCCCGATCTTCGCCGGTGCCCAGGTGCGGGAGACCCCCGTCACTCTCGGACTCGTCGAGGGCGGCAACCCGCAGGGCTACGTCCAGGGAGCGAACAACGAAGGGATCCTCTTCTCGACCCAGCAGGGCGCCACGGGGCAGATGATGGCCTACGACCGCATCCGCGGCGAAGGGCTCGACAAGCTGATCCGCTTCGAGGAGCGTACGGAGGTTCTCGGTCCCGCCCGCGCTCTGTTCTCGGCCGGGCAGTTCAAAGAGGCCGCCGATGCCTTCGGCAAGATCGCGCGCGACTACGCCATCATCCTCAACGCTCCGCAGAATTTCGCCACCGAAGCTCTCTTCTACCAGATCGAAAGCCTCAAGCGGGCCGGTCTCTACGAGGCGATGGCCCCCATCGTGAAGCTGCCCGTGGCCAACACGATCAACACCAAGCTGGTCGATGCCTACAAGCGCCCCTTCGAGTTCCACAAGCTCTGGGGTCTTTTCGGCGGCGGCGACATCGAAGCGCTCAAGACCGCGCTGGAGATCTACCAAGAGCCCCAGACCGGTGCGGAGAAGCTTCTCTCCTCGCCCAACTTCAAGAAGCTGCCTCCCGACGAACTCGCGCAGCTCGCCTTTCTTCGGGCCAAGGTCTACGAAAAGGAAGGCGATACGGCAAACGCGCTGGAGGACTACTATCGCTGCTTCACCCTGGGCTTCGGGAGCGACGTCCTGCTCTCCAAGCTCGCCATGGGGGCCGCGATGCAAATCCAGCGGCAGGACCCGCGCATCGCCAGCGAGAACAAATCGGCCATCGTCCAGCTCCAGAGCATCGCCTACTTCTACAGCCGTCGTTTCGGAAAGGATTCGATGCCGCCCGAGTTCCAGGAGTTCGCGGTGATGCCCGATCTGCCCAAGCCGCAGTTGGTCGAAGATGCCGTGGATGAGGAGGAGCCGGGCGACGGCGAGAAGAAGGAGGAAACGCCGGAGACCGAGGAGGGCGGGGAGAAGAAGGGCGAGGAGGGCGACAAGGACGACAAGGAAGAGAAGCCGGAGGATTAGCGTCTTCCCACGTTCACCATTCCGAAACTTTCCCGGGTGATCCGTCTTCGGTTGAACCAGGAGAGAACAAAGATGGGAAGGGCTGCGGTCCAGAGCACCGAAGCCACCGTTCCGATCCACATCACCGAGGAAAACACGCTCGCGAATCTCTCCCCGGTTTCGATGTTTTCTTCGCCGAGGCTGGCGAGGAAGCCCACGTCGAAGCTATCCCGTGTGACCGCCATCATCCTGACCGCGAAGTAGCCGCCGACGAGGATGCGGAGGCAGGCCCAGGTCTGAAGCACGGGCGAGGCGATTCTGCGCCGGCGGAGCAACAGGACGCCTCCGACGACGAGGATCAGCGCCACCGCGCCGTTGCCGAGCGATGCCGCGAGGGTTTCGGTGTAGACGCTCTCCAGATAGTCCTTGACCCACAACTCCGCCTCTTCCTCGGCGGGGACGGTGTCGATCATGGAACGGTTGGAGCCGTGGACGAGGGGCTGCATCGCAGCTCCGCCGACACCGACGATGCCAACAACGAGGAGAATCGCTCCGAGCACCGTCGGCCACTTCGTCGGAGGTGCAGCGGTCGGCTGCGGAAGGGGAGGGGGCTGCGGGTTCATTCGGCGGCGGGCCCCGCGAAGACTATTGGTCGAGCCCGAGCTTCTTCAGCTTCGGAGAAATGACGACGCGGCAGTAGGGGTTCTTGTCCTTGTTCAGCGCGTAGTAGTTCTGGTGGTAGTCTTCGGCGACCCAGAAGGTGGATGCCTCGGAGATCTCGGTGACGGCGGGGTCGGCGTAGACCCCGCTCTCGTCGAGGCTCTTCATCGACTGCATCGCGATGTTCCGCTGCTCGGGCGTGTGGTAGAAGATCACCGAGCGGTACTGCGGCCCCACGTCGGCGCCCTGGCGGTTGAGGGTCGTGGGATCGTGGGCCTGCCAGAAGACGTCGAGGACCTCGTCGAGGGTGATGCGGCCCGGGTCGAAGGTGACCTGGATGACTTCGGCGTGGCCCGTCGTCTTGGTGCAGATCTGCTCGTAGGTCGGATTTTCGACATGGCCGCCCATGTAGCCCGAGACGACTTCGAGGACGCCCTCGAGCCGCTGCATCACCGCCTCGGTACACCAGAAGCAGCCGCCTCCGAGGGTGATGACTTCGGTCGAGGGGGAGGCGGGGGCTTCTTCGGTCTTCATTTTCTCTTCGTTGGTGGAGCTTACGAGCGCAGCCGTATCGGCGGGTGCGGGCGAGGCGTCTTCGGGCGCGGGCGCGGGCGGGACTGGAGCCGCGGCGGATCCGGACGCTTCGGGCGCAGGCGCGGTGGCTTCGGGTTCTGCGGGAGTCTCCTGCTCGGCGGGCGCAGCAGGAGACTCGGGCAGCGTCGGCAGCTCGGGAGTCAGCTCGTTCATCTCTGCGCCGGTTCCGGTGGCCTGGGGCTTCTCCTGGCAGGCGCAGAGGAAGAGCACGGCGACGAAGAGCGGGGCCAGAGCCCGGGCGAAAAGGGTCGATGGGGTCTTGCGCATGGTTGCGAAGTTCGCCCTTTGCCGGGCCCTTCGCAATCTCTTTGCTCGCCGATTCGGTGCCCGCATCGCGTGATTCAGCACCGGCCGAATCGCTTTCCGTGTTCGGAAGTGCGCCTTTTTCGGAGGAGACGAAAAAAAATGCGGCTGAGTTCGTCAATTTCTTTGACTTGGATCAGAAAAATCCTATAACAATGCCATTCTTATTCCCAACTGCGGGAGATTTATGGCGAGACCGAAGAACACAGCGGAGACCGTGCAGATCACGATCTCCACGACCCAGCAGGTGAAGGACCTGCTGGAGTTGCTCTCGAAGTCCGGGTTCTACGGGAAAAACGCGGCCGACACCGCCCACGCATTGCTCAAGGAGAAGATCCGGGACTTGCAGCGCGAAGGGCAAGCTCCTCGCCCGAGCTATGCGCCGCTGCCCATGGATTGATCTTCCTGCTCCGTTCCATTCCCAAGCCCAGCACCACCAGCCCCAACCGCACGAAACCAATGCATTTTCCCGAATCCGACTCCGACAGTTCGAAGGCCTTGGCCTTGCTTGCCGCAGCTTCCTCCGATCCCGGCGCCAACTGCGGATCCGATCCCGAGACGCGGCTGGCCTTCGAGGAAGGCTTGCGGGCGCTTGCCGAGGACATCGTGCGGTATCATCCAGGCCTCGCGCATGTTCTCATCGGCATGGGCTCCCGGCCCTGCCACTTCGTCCACGGCCAGAACTGAGCCGGAGCGATCGGATTTTTGCATCGACGCGTCCGGCGGTGCGTTGCGAGTCGGGCTCTCATCGGTCGCCCCCAGTCGCCTCTCTCGCGGCGGTCGCCCCCTCGCGGGCGATCTCGGCGGCGTCTTCGAGGAGGCGGGCCGCTTCGCGGGGCGAGTGGAAGCCGGTTGAGTTCTCGGCATCGACGAAATCCCACCGCATCTGTGCGGCGCGATGGGCCCGGCGGGACGCCTCCAGGCCCTCGGTGCCGACTCCGCCCTCCTTGGCGGCGACGATCGCGTCCATCAGATCGGCGAGGGCCTCCTCGGCCTCTGCCAGCAGGGTGACGGTGCGCCGCTGGACCGCCACCGACCGCTCGATGAGGGCTTGTTCGCCGCCCTGGTGGCAGCCGAGGCACGATGCCTTGGCGTTGGTGAGGGGGCTGCGGATCCAATGGTCGGTGACGAGCCCTCCCTCGCCCGCCTCGCGCGGCATGTGGCAGTCGGCGCAGGAGACCCCGAGCGAGGCGTGGAGGCCGGTCGAGTGCATCTCGAACTCGGGATGCTGGATCTTCACAAGCGGCGCCCCGGTCTCGGCGTGGATCCAGTCGTGGAAGCCGCGCTCGTCGTAGTAGCGCTCGATGTCCTCGAGACGCAGGCCTTCGTCCCAGGGAAAGACCAGCTCCTGGAGGGGGGCGGAGAAGTAGTATTCCGCGTGGCATTGGGCGCAGACGAAGCTGCGCATGGCCGCCGGACCGGCCTGCGCCAGCTCTTCGCCCCGGCCCGCCCGCTCCATTGCCCGCACGAAGGCGGTGCGGTTCACCCGCAGTTCCATGCCGCCGGGGGCGTGGCAGTCGGCGCAACTGCTCCCGTGCGCGAGGCGGTCGCGGAGATCGTCGTAGCGGTGGCGGTGGAAGCCGTCCCAGCCGAACTCGGCGACCAGCGCGGGAGCTTCGGCGGCATGGCAGTGGATGCAGGCGGCGGGCTGGTCCCGCTCCTTCGTTCTCCGGCTTTCCCGCTGGTCGATCTGTGCCCAGTAGTGGCCGCGGGAGGCCCGGTATTCCAGCTCGAAGGGATGCCCCGCCCAGGCACGGCGGCGAAAGGGGTTCGCCTCCAGCTTGTCGTAGGGCGTGCTGCCGCCGTAGGCGGTGCGACCGGTGTCGATGCGCGTCTGCGAGAAGGAAGCGTGCTGCCGGGGAAAGAGCGCGGCCCACAGGTCGGGATCGGTCGCCGTCGCCAGGGCCCTCGCGGCACGCTGCTGGAGAAAGGCGTAGCCGAGCACTGCCGCCATGGCCATCAGCATGGTCGCCAGCACCAGGAGCTTGGCTCGAGTCTCTCTCATGATCCGTTTGCAAAGATAAGTCTGCGATCCCTTCTCACGCCATGTCGAAGAGTTCCACGTGAATGCGGTCGGGAGGAATGCCGAGCCGCCTCAGGGAAATCTCGACCGAGCGGGTCATCGGCAGAGGACCGCAGAGGAAGCAATGCCAGTCCCGCCGTTCCTCTGCCGGAGGCAGATGCCGGGCGAGAACCTCCTCGGTGACGTAGCCGCTCTCGCCCTGCCAGCCCTCGGGCGGATTCTCCAGCACGGGGACGAAGCGCAGATCGAGCGTCCCAACGAGGACGGCCATCTCCTCGCGCAGGGGCATGCGGTCGAGTGCGGCATTGGCGCTGACGAGCAGGAGGGGCCGTTTGTCGCCGCGTTCCGCGAGCGCCCGCAGCATCCCCGCCATCGGCGAAACTCCGATGCCGCCGGCGATGAAGGCGTAGCCCGCCGCATCGGGATGCCGGTCGCAGCTGAAGGCTCCGTAGGGACCATCGACGTAGGCCCTCTCGCCCTCCCCGATTTCCCCGAGACGCCGGGTGAAGTCGCCGAGTTCCTTGATTGTAAAGGCGAGCCGTCCGTCTGCGCCGGGAGCGGAGGCAATGGAGAAGGGATGCTCCCTCATGGCGAAGGGGGAATGCCGCAGGGTCACCCAGGCGAATTGGCCGGGTTGGAAGGAAATTCCCGGGTGCCCGTCGGGGGCCAGGGTCATGGTCCATGCGGAACCCGGTTCCCGTCTCACCGATTCCACCCTCCAGGGGCGGCGCAGCAGCAGGAGCGGACGGAGGAAGCGAACCCAGAGCACCACGGTGGCGAGGGAACAACCGATGCCGGTCCAAAGCGTCCGGACAATGGGCGAGGCGCTGGCGTGCGCGATGCCCGCCATGTGGGCGAATCCGAGCCCCACCGCCCCGATTGCGAGGGCGAGGTGCGAGATCCGCCAAGCTTCGTAGGGCAGCCGGATGAGCTTGCGCCCCGCCGACACCAGCACCATGGCGAGCAGGAGCAGCGCCGATCCGAAGCCGGACAGCATCGACCAAGACGCCTCCCGCAGGTTGCAGGAGGCGAGAACCGCGGGATTTTCCCAGGCGAGGAGCACTGGGTGCAGCAGCACGACAAGAACGATGCCGTAGGCGAGAAAGCGATGGAAATAGTAGATCAGATCGATTCCGAAGGGCGCCGCCGCCCTTCGAAAGCGGGCCGTGAGGAGGAACTGGACCGCCATCATCGCCAGGCCGGCGAATCCGAATCCGATCCCGGCCTCCCAGACGAATCCGCCTCCGGCCGGCGTCGTAGAGGAAAGCAGCACCCCCAAGGGCGCGACGACGGCGCACAGGTAGAGCCCGATCCAGAACGCCGCCCGCGCCGTTCCGGATCCGGTCGGGAGGCGGGGCTTGGTCGGGCGGGAAGGGGAGAAAGCCATCGGGGAAGCACCCGGCGACGGGCGCGGGGTTGCCGCAGGGAGTCGGGCGGAACAGTCCTGGGGGTCTGCGGAGAGTGTGGTGGAATTCTTCCCTATAGGCAAGGCTCGGTCGCATCTCGGCCTTGCGGCTTCGGAACCCTGTCGAGTCGGCTACCTGACCCTGTTGGATCGGGCGCATGACCCTGTTTGGAGGGTTGCTCCGTAAGTGGAAACGACGAGAGGGAGCGAAACCATGTAGCATGGGCTTCCAGCCCATGCACCGGCCTTTGGCGACCGGCTTCCCGACCTGCTCCGATCGCTCTGGTTCGCGCCCTTTTCTGCATTCGAACCGTGGCGGATCTTCGACGCCTGTCCCGAGGTGCATGGGCAGGATGCCCATGCTACGGTTTCCACTCGGCAGTTCACGATAGATCGACACGACCATGACCCTTTCCCGACGACGACTCTCCCTCCTTGCGGCAAGCGCCTTGGTCTCCGCTGTCGGCACCGCTGCCGCCGCCGACGCGGAGCGGCCGAACATTCTCTTCATCTTCACCGACGACCAGTCCCACCGCACCGTGGGCGCCTATCCGGACGCCTACCCGTGGGTTTCGACGCCGCACATCGACCGCCTCGCCGAGAGCGGCATCCGCTTCGCCCCCATCGCGGTCGGATCGAACTGCATCCCCTCGCGCGCCACCATGCTGACGGGACGCCACTCGACCGGCATCGAATCGCAGCGCCGCAGGGCGGACGCCTCCCTGCCCGACTACGACGAACGGGGGCCTCTGTTCCTGCCGCGGGTCTACCGCGAGCAGGGCTACGACACCGCCCACATCGGCAAATGGCACACCACCGGCGGCACCGGACATGGGCGCGATTGGGACCACCAAAAGGTCTGGAGCCGGCTCGTCGGCGGCAGCGAGTTCAACCTCAACTACCAGAGCAACCAGTTGATCTCCACCGACGGCGGCGAGCCCGTGCTGACCGAGGGCTATTCGACCGACAACTACACCCGATGGGCCGTCGACTACATTCGCGGGGCCCATCGCGACCCCGCCAAGCCCTGGTTTCTATGGCTTTGCTACGACGCTCCGCACGGTCCGTTCCTGCCGGCGGAGCGGCATGCGGACCGCTACCGCGACTCCGAGGTGCCGGTGCCCGCCGACATCTTTCCGCCGCGTGCCGGCAAGCCCGGCTACATGCAGCAGGTGGCGACCTGGGAGCCGGGAGCGGACGGCGTCCCGGTGATGCGGGAGACCCACTACGAAGCCGACGGCGTCTTGCGGAAGCATCGGGCCGACCGGGACTTCCCGCACACCTATCCCGACTGGGTGCGCCTCTACCACCGCACCGTGTGCGCCCTCGACGACGGCGTGGGCGAGCTGCTGCGGGCGCTGGATGAGACGGGGCAGCGCGAGAACACCTTGGTCGTTTTCACCTCCGACCAAGGCCTCGCGGTGGGGCAGCACGGCTTTTTCGACAAGCATGCCCCCTACGAGGCGAATCTGGCGGGACCGCTCATCTTCAGCCAGCCCGGCAGCCTTCCCCAGGGCGCGGTGTGCGACGCGCCCGTGGCCGGCGTGGACCTGCCGCCGACCCTGTTGAAATTCGCCCGCATCGATCCGCCGTGGGAAATGCACGGGCGCGACCTCTCGCCGCTGCTGGAGGATCCGGGGCGGCCCTGGCCCCATCCAGCTCTGAACGTCTACACCATCGGCGCCTGGGGCGAGGAGACTGCGGAAATCCCGGACTTCTCCGCCCGCGACCTCCCCCTGCGCGGATTCCTCGTGCCGTGGTGGGTCTCGCTGCGGCAGGGCCGGTTCAAATACATCCGCACCCTGGTTCCCGACGAGCCCGAAGAACTCTACGACCTCGAGGCCGATCCGGAGGAACTCGAAAACCTCGCTCTCGAAGAGGCGCATCGGGAGACCTTGGCGCGCTACCGCGAGGCGGCTGGGGAAGAGCTGCGCCGCATCCGGGCGCCCTTTGCCGACCGGCTGCCGTCTGCGAGCACCGACCCGTGATGCGCCGGGGGAGGGAGGG
>SLGN01000734.1 GCA_007123695.1 Verrucomicrobiales bacterium | reverse complement strand
CCTCGTCGTCGCCACCCTCGCCGAGACCGCCGCCGAAGCCGTGGACGCGCGCGCCGTGATGTGCCGCGTTTGCTCCTATTTCCACGACATCGGCAAGATGAAGAAGCCCGCCTACTTCATCGAAAACCTCGGCGAAGGCCCCAACCCGCACGACGACCTCACCCCCACCATGAGCGCCCTCGTCGTGATGGCGCACGTCAAGGACGGCGTCGATCTTGCCCTGAAGCACCGCCTCAACGCCGAGATCATCAACGTGATCATGGAGCACCACGGCACCTCGCTGGTGCGCTTCTTCTACCACCGCGCCCTGAAGCAGCGCGACGAAATCCGCAAGGCCGTCGAGGAAGGGCGGGCGCACGAGGAGGACGTGCCCGAAGTGCAGCAGGACAGCTTCCGCTATCCCGGGCCGCGTCCGCGCACCCGCGAGAGCGCCATTATCAGCCTCGCCGACGCCGTCGAAAGTGCCTCGCGCAGCCTTCAGAAACCCACCCCGAAGAAGCTCGACGAACTCATCGACAGCATCTTCAAGGATCGCCTCAACGACGGGCAGCTCGACCACGCCGCCCTCACCCTCGCCGACCTCGCCACGATCAAGGCCAGCTTCTCCGCGACCCTGCGCAGCATGCTGCACTCGCGCATCGAATATCCCAAGATTGAGGAAGACGCCGAAAAGCCCAAGGCCAAGACGAGGACGGCCCGCCCCGAGGATCGGACCGGCAAAGGCGAAGACGGGGAAAAGAGCTCCGCCGCGGGGGCGCCCGCCGCGCCATGAAGGAAGCGGACGCGCCTGCCATCGCCCTCTACCCGCATCTTGACTGCGGCGGACTCGACCTCGACTGGCTCTGCGCCGCCGCGCAGCATGCCGTGCGGCTCTGCCTCGACGCCCCCGGCCCGGGCGGGGCCGCGCTGCCGCAGCTCGACGAGATCGAAGTCAGTCTCGTCGACGACGAAACCATCGCGCAGGTCCATGCCGAGTTCATGGACGACCCCACGCCCACCGATGTCATCACCTTCCAGCACGGCGAGCTTCTCGTCAGCATCGAGACGGCGAGGCGCGAGGGGCCGGGCCATGGAAATTCCGCCGAAGCCGAGACTTTGCTTTACATCGTCCACGGTTTGCTCCATCTCAATGGTCACGACGACCTCGCCGAGCCGGACCGGTCCGCGATGCACCGCGAGCAGGATGCCATCCTCGCCCGCCTTCTCGCGGTTGGCCCAGTGCCCGCAGATCCCTGACAAAAACGCTACACGAAGACAAGACGATGGACTGGTATTACTCTCAGAACAATCAGCAGCAGGGCCCGGTCTCCCGGGAAAAGCTCGAGGAACTCGTCCGCTCGGGCGAGGTCAAGCCCTACGACCTCGTCTGGAACGAGGGCATGAAAGAGTGGGCCCCTCTTGGCAGCCTGCCCGAATTCACCGCCGCAGAGCCGCCCGCCGCGCCTGCGTTCTCTCCGCCCCCTGCCACCCCGACTTCCGCCGCGCCTCCGGTCGCCGGTCCCATGCCGCCGGTGTCGCAGGGTGCCTTCACCCAATCGGCTCCCCCGCCTGCGGGAACGAACGGCCTCGCCATCACCTCGCTCGTCCTTGGAATCTTCTCCCCGATATGCTGCGGCTGCATCACCGGCGTTCCGGCGGTCATCTGCGGCCACATCGCCCTCTCCCAGATCTCGCAGAATCAGAACCTGGGCGGCAAAGGTCTCGCCATCGCCGGGCTCGTCCTCGGCTATCTCAGCCTCGCCTTGACCGTAGTCTTCTACGCGACCGGCGGCCCCGCCCAATACCAGGAGATCATCGAAGAGCTCATGAAGCAGCTCGAAGCCTCGCAGGCTGGCCAAGGCGCACCGGCCTGAACCGGCCTCGCGCGGCCCGCTTGCCCGGAGCTCGCGCCCCTTGCGACAAGCCGGGATGGCAAAGCACGGCGCCCCTCCGCCCGGAGGACGTCGTTCAGTCCCTAACCAACCCAACGCCACCCGACTGATCGGCTTTGGCGAATTTTAGATCACATGTTTTATAGTGTACATGTTTTATAGTGTAATTGTGAGTTTAAAAACCATTGTCAACATTCTCCCATTTCGAGTCACGATCTGTTCTACTATCACTGCGCCCCTAGCGATCATCGCGGGGGCGTGCCTCGCTGGCTGCGATTCGGGGACGCGGTGGCGTAGCGGGGATTATGAAGTCTACTGGATCGATGTTCCAGCCGACCTTGCCTTGGGTCTCTCCCTCGGAAACGGTGCGGCGATCGGTCGAGTCATGCCACAAGTCTACGCGGTCGGCGAAGACGAAACCTGGATCGTCGCAGCCCGGCACCCAAACGGCGACGCATCCACGAGCCAGTTCTATTACTTCCCGAAAGGACAAGACCACAGGCACAAGAACGCCAACGAAATCGTTCTCGGCCCCTTCAGCGAAACCGAGTTCGAAGCTTTGAGGGAAGAACTGTCGCTACCGGACCGGTCGATGCGATTCTAGTCGAAGGGATTCCGGGCAAGCCCCCAGCGGTCAAGACCGCAACGGACCCTGCTAAACCCAAGAGCCAACCCTGTCTGATGACGCCCGACAGCCCGTGCATTCAATCTTAAATTAGGAGATTAGTTATTTTATTTTTAAAACAGGAGATTAGTTATTTGAACGGAAATAAGCACCGTTGCCAAATTCCATCGATTTCCAGAGGATATCCACCACACTACCACTGCGTTTAGCATACCGTGAAATTTTTGTCAGGCTGTTAATTGGTTACTGAACAAAGCGTGAGCCGGAGCGATGGTTCGCCAAGGCTGCCGAGTTCTCCAGCGAGGTTCAGACGGCTGCGGGCGCCGATTCCTTCTTGGACCGTTTCTACTGCGGCGGGACATCGACGCGGATGAACTCGAAATCCTCTGCGACCAGGAACACCCGGTCCAGGTTGTCCGAGAGCCAGATGGGGGAGCCGACGCAGGGCCGGGGCAACCGGTATCCTGCTAGAGGCGCGCCGGTTCTCCGGTGTCGGCGTATGAGCATTTGCGGGCCTTTCAGAGCCCATCGCCGGAAAGCAAGGCCCCGTCCTTTGGAGGCTCCTTCGGGAACGGACTCCCAAAGGAGTCTGCCAGGCTCGACCTTGGTCGCGACGAGCGCGTCCTCGGCGATTTCGATGTGGTGCAGCAGTCCTTTTTCGTGGATGGCGAAAGCTCCGTCCTTCGTCCACCAGGCAAGCTTGGGCCCCTTCGATCTGGTCCTGGGCTGATCCAGGGTCAGGGCGAACGGTGGCCCATCCGCTTGGATGACGCCGATGTTGAGATGCCGATAGTCTCCCGATGCAAAGAGCACGACCTTGTCGTCGGAAGGGGAGAACTCGACGCGGCCTTGGCCCTCGGGCACGGGATACCCTTCGGCCATGTGGTGGAAGGGAAGTTCGACTGGGGGGCATTCGGCGATGTTTTCCGGAATGCCTTCGGACCAATCGACGGTGCGGTAGCTGGCGAACTGATTCCTGTCCCCGAGCCAACGGACGATTTTGAGGCGATCCCCATCGAGAAAGAAGGAGAAGTCTCCATCCCGGATTTCAGCAT
>SLGN01000601.1 GCA_007123695.1 Verrucomicrobiales bacterium | reverse complement strand
GCCCGCCGCCCTCGCCGTGTGGCTGCGGAGCCGCCTGGAGCGTCCCGGCTCCCTCGTCTCGTCGCTGGATCTCTCCGCCTTCCTGCTCGTCGTCGCGGCCGTCTTCGTCAACACGTCCAAAGCCGGACAGATCCTCGGCCTCGTCGGTCTCGGCCTCGCCGCGTGGCAGTTTCGCAGGGAATGGCTCTCGCCCACGACGACTCGGGCCGGACTGGTGGTGATGGCGGCCTTCCTCGGTCTCGCCGCCGCCGCCTTCATCCTGCCGGGCCTCTACGAGAGCGCCGCGAACTGGGGCAACCTCGCGGAAGACGGAGGCAGCCTCACCGGACGGCTGCTCGCCTACCGGGCCTGCCTTGCCGCCATCGGCGAAACCGGCGTCTTCGGCGCGGGCGCGGGCACCTTCCAATACATTTTTCCCTACTTCACCATCGACTACGAGGACGGGATCGCCGGCTTCTGGCAGCACGCGCACCAGGACTGGCTCGAGGCGGTGATCGAGTGGGGCTGGCTCGGCTTCGCCGCCTGGGCGGTGATTTTCGGCGGAGGCCTCGTCCGGCTGGCGCGCCGCGTCCGCGAGGCGCAGCGCGCAGGACGTCCCGAACTGTCCGCCGGCGTCTCCCTCGTCGCCCTCGTCGTCGTTTTGCTGCACGCGCTCGTCGATTTCCCGCTCCAGATTCCCGCGATTCAGTGGCTCGCCGTCTTCTACCTCGCCATCGCTTGGGGCGGGGCCTCCGGCCGGGCCGGGGGAGAGGGCAGCGGCAAGCTTGGAAAACGCGCGCCCCGGTCAGCCGCTGCGGGTGCCCTCGATCCGTCCGAGCAACCAGCCCGCCGCGGCGATGAGCAGGAAGGTCGTGCCTAGCGAGACGTAGCCGCTCACGTCGTGGACCAGGGCAAGGTTCGAGTCGGGGTGGGCCACGACGTGGCGCACCAGGTAGATGACCCGCGCCGCGTTCATCAAAAAGGCCAGCCCCAGTCCGGTGGCGAGCAGCAGCCCGCGCGAGACCAGGGACAGACGCATCAGCTCGCCGAGGGCGAAGCCGGCGAAGATCCCGCTCTGGAAGGAGCGGATGCCGCTGCATCCGTCGCTGACTTGCAGGGGCACCCCGTTGGCGAAGATCGTCTCCCCCGAACTCTCCAGCGGCAGCCCCAGCATGCGGTTGTAGAACAGGGCGAACTCCAGCACGCCGGCGGTGAGGTTGCGGATCAGGGCCGCCTCGGTCTGGCTCGGCAGGGGCACCGCGAGCAGCACGAGCAAGGCGCAGCCCCAGTAGCGCAGCACGCCCCGGCCTTCGATCCGGTGCAGCAGCAGCGCCGCCAGGCCGAGGGTGGCGAAGGCGTGCATCTGCAGCGGGGCCCGCCACCCCGAGTCGGCGCCCTGGACGAGACGCAGCAGCAGCGCGAGGCACAGCGTCGTCCAGACCGCCGCCCACAGCCCCGACGATCGGCCCCGGCCGCCGAGGCGCCGCGCCAGCCCGTCGCCGTCGATCCCGCCCTCGCGCCAACGCGCTAGAAAGCAGTAGGGCGCGAGGAAGGGGACGAGGAAACCGTAGTCGTAGTAGGTGCCGTCGTTCCACGTCGGCGCGAGGGCGAGAAAGAGCTGCCCGTGCAGCGCCGCGAAAAAGAACCAGAAGGCCGTCGCCGTCGGATTCCCCGGCGAAGTCGCCCCGGTCTCTCCGCCGGAGACTGCGGCTTCCTTGGTTGGGATAGGATCGGGCATGCTTCCTGCGCCCCGGCAGCGTCGGCGGCAGCTCCACTATCTCGCCCCCGCCCGCCGGCCATCAAGCGGAAAAGTGTCCTGGATCTCCGGATCGCGAACCAACCCTCTTTGGTCCTCGAACCAACCCTGTTTGATCTGAGACCCAACCCTATTTGATCGTTCCCCACAGCGACGGGGACAAATTCTCGGAAATGGAGATTTTATAAAACAATGGCTCAAATCGGCCCTTCCGGCTTGAGAAGTTTGTGAAAATTGAATACTGTCAGCCGTTGAGTTTGGTTCCGCTTCCATGAGATTTCTTGTCATCGTGCTCCTCTTCTGCCTGGCGGTTGCGGGGTCCGCCCTGCTGGCGACGGTCGGCTGGCGGGGCAGCGTCGAGGCGGAGCTGGAGCGCCTCTCCCGCGACGCCCTCGACGGGGCCGGCTTCGGCGGGGTGCAGGTCGAGTTCGACCACATGGAGGGGCGTCTCTCCGGCACGGTGGACCGTCCCGAACAGATCGAGGAGGTGCTGCGCCATCTCGGCGAGAACGTGCCCGGGGCGCGCTGGCCCGCGGCGGACGAGGCCGGGATCGGCATCAGACCGACTCTGCCGCCGCGCCTGAGGGCGGCCCGCTCCGAGGGATCCGGCGAGATCCGCCTCGAGGGCGTCCTTTCGCCCCTCGACGAAGCCGCGCGCGGGCTGCTCGGCTCGCGGCTGCGCGGGGTGCCGGGGACCGAGCGCGTCGAGAACTCCATCGAGTTCGATCCCATGGTCCTGCCCTTTGCGGAAATCGCCGAGTTCGCCTCGCTCGCCACGGGTCTCCTGGCCCACCCCGGCGCCGCCGAGCTCGCCCTCGCCGAGGGGCGGCTCCTCGTCGTCGGCGGCGTGCCCAATCCGGGGATGCGCCGAGGCCTCGTCGATCTCGCCGATGCCGTCGGCGCCGACGAAATCGACGAGCGCATCGAGGTGGTCGCGCCGCCCGAGCCCAAGCGCCTCGCCGAGCTGAGCCTGCGGAAAAGCCGCTTCGGAGTGGCCCTCTCCGGCGTCGTCCCCGACGCGGAGGCGCTCGAGGCGCTGCGCGAAGCTCTCGCCGCCGCCGGCGCGACTCTGGCGCCGTCGTCCAGCGTCGAGACCGCCGAGGATTGCGGCGCGGCACCCTGGCAGGAGCATTTCGCCGACGCCTGCTCCGCGCTCTTCGCCGAACTCCGGGGCAACTTCGTTGCCGAGTTCTCGGCGCAGCGCATCCGCGTCGAGGGCAGCACTGCCGATGCCGCCGCCCGCGACCGTCTTCTCGCAAGCCTCGAGCCCCTCCGCAGCGGCGAGAAACCGCCCGAACTGGCCCTGGACGTCTCCGTGCGCGCCGAGGGCGTCGGCCTTTCCCTGACCGCCCAGTTCGGCGACGGCCTGCTTTCTCTCTCCGGCACTCTGCCCGACACGGAGCTGGCCGCCGAGATCGAGAGGAGGGCCGTGGAGTCGGTGCCCGACCTGGTCGTGAAAATCGACACCGAAACCGACCCGGACGCCGCTTCCCCCTGGGCGGCCGGGCTGCCCGACTTCTTCGCCGAGATCCTGCCGCGCCTCGTCTCCGGGAAAATGGTCCTCGCGGAAAAAGGCTTCGAACTTACGGGCCGCACCCGCGCCCCCTCCGACCGGCAGATTCTCGAGAATCTCGCCGTGAACCTCGCGCCTTCCGGCGCGCGCGTGCTCAACCGCCTCGGCCACGGCGCGCCCTCCTTTCCCAAACCCGCCCTCGTCCCCGAGCAGCGCATCCGCCTTGCCGAGACGCTCAAGGCCACCCCGGTCTATTTCGAAAAAGGCGCCGAGACCCTCTCCAATGAGGGGCGGGCCAAGGTCGCGACTCTCGCCGAGGCGATCGAAGCCGCCGGCGGCGACTTGAAGCTCCGCGTCACCGGCTTCGCCGACAATGTCGGCAACCGCGCTTCGAACGAACGGCTCGGCCTGCTCCGCGCCGAGAGGGTCAAGGAGGAACTCGTGCGCCTCGGCATCGCTGAGGAATCCGTTTCCGTCGATTCCGTCGTCGAGGATGTTTCCGGCCGACCCCGATCCGAGCACGGAAAATCCCGCCGCGCCGAAGTTTCCCTCGCCACGCCGTCGCTGCCCGATCGGCCCGCTCCGCCCGCTCCGGTCGAAGAGCGCTGACGCCCCCTTCGGATCGTCCGGCCACCCGCTAGCCCACCGCCCCTTCCATGAACTCCCAGCTCACTCCGGCCGCCCGCGCCTTTCTCCTCGATTGGACCCTCGCCCTCGCCGTGGGCGGGATTCTCGTCGCCTTGCTCGGGCTCGTCGTCGGCTGGATTATTTGGCGGAATGCCCGTAGATTGACCATGCTGGTCGAGGAAGGGAACCGCAGCGCCCTCGCCGTCTACGAGCAGAGGAGCGAAGACGTCTCCCGGATCAAGTCCGAACTCGCCTCCGGCGGACGTTGACCGGTCCTCCGCCCCCGCCTCCCGCCGACTCCCTTTTTCCCCACGCGCCCACCGCAACACGCTCCATGCAAGACCTCAGCGAAACTCTCCAAACCACCCTCTTCCTGCTGAAGGGCTGGCTCCCCGTGGGGGTGTCGGCCATCCTCTTCTTCGGGATCGGGCTGCTCCTCGCCAAGATGCTCTGGGGGCGCCACGGGCAGCGGCTCGCCAACGCCATCGAGGAAAACCTCGCCCTCGCCGACCAGTGGAACGCCCTCGGCGCCTCGCAGCAGGATCTCTTCAAAAAGCTGCGCGTACGCTGGCAGGCCGACCGCACCGCCTACGAGGGGGCCCTCGCCGAAAAAGACGCCCACATCGCCCGCCTCGCCAGCGAGCTGAAGGGGGCCGGCGCCGAAGTGCCCGCTGTCGTCGCCCTTTCCGACGACGAGCGCGATGCCCGGGTGCGGGTCCGCGAACTCGAAGCCGCCCTCGCCGAAGCGCGCGAGGAAACCGCGCGCTTGCGCGACGAACTGGAGGAACGTCCCGCCGCTTTGCCCTTCGCCGTCGTCGGAGGAGCCGCCGAAGCCAAGCCGGGCGAAGCCGAGCCGAGCGAAGCCAAGTCGGATCCGGTCTCGCAAAAGGCCGCGGTCTCGTCCGCCGAAGAAGCGCTCGAGGCCAAGATTCGCGATCTCGAGCAGGATCTGATCGACACCCACGACCGCCTCCACGCGCTGCGCGGCGACTACGAAAAGCAAGTCTCCCTCGTCGAATCGCTCGAGGCCAAGCTCATCGCCCTGCCCGCCGAGATCGCCGGCTCGGGCCCGGCCGAGGCCGAACTCTCGCAATGGAGCGTCCTCGTCGCCCAGCGCGGCCGCGAGCTGCGGGCTCTGCGCGAGGACTTCTCGGAAAAGCTCCGTGCCCGAGCCGAAACCATCGCCGCCCTGCAGTCCGAACTGGACGAGGCAAACCACGTGCTCCAGGCCGAGCGCGAGGGTGGCGAGCGTTTGCGCGGCGAGATCGCCGCCGCCGCAGAAGAAGAACGCACCCGCCTCCAGGGACGCATCGACGGGCTCGAGAGCGACCTCGCCGCCCGCGTCGCCGCGCTCGACTCCGCCGAGACCAGGATCGAGGAGCTCGAGACCGTCGCCCGCAGGAAAAGCGCCCTTCAGGCCGAACTCAACGACGCCTGCCACGAACTCTACGACGTGCGCCGCGCCCTCCTCGCCCGCATCGACAAAGTCGGCGAGCTGGAAGGGCGTCTCGTCGAACTCGACAAAGCCAAAACCGCCAACGAATCGCTCCGGGACGACCTCGCCTCCGTGCGTGGGCAGCTCGCCACCGCCCTGCAAGACCTCGCCAGCTCCAGAGACGAGACCGCCGCCGGCGCCGCCGAACTCGAGAGCGCCCGCAGCGACCTCGCCGCCTCGCAGCAGGAGATCGGGCGTTTGTCCGCCGCCCTCGGCGAAGCGCGTCGCGAGACCAGCGAACTGCGCATGGCCCACGCCACCAAGATCGAGGAGCACCAGCACGCCCTCGCCCAGATGGAGGAACTCGAGGCCATCATTTCCGACCGCAGCGCCGAGGTCAACGACCTCTCCGCCGAGCTGCGCCAGCAACGCGATCTCGTGCGGCAGCTCAAGAACACCCTCGCCGAGACCGAGGGCGAACTCGAAGCTCTCTCCGAAGAGTCGGGCCGGCTCGACCGCGAGGTCAAGAGCCGCGTCTCCTTCGCCGAAGAGCAGGCCCGCCGGGTCGCCGCGCTGGAGGAGGCGCTCGTGCAGCGCTACGAGGAACTGAACGTCGTCCGCGTCGAGGCCGAGGACCGCGCGCGCGAAATCAAGCATTACGAGTCGCGGGCCACCCAGCTCGAGGAGGAAATGGCGCGCCGCTCCGCCGAGACCGTCGAGTCCGAGCGCCGTTTCGCCTCGGTCGAGCAGGAACTCGGAGAGGCGACCGAGCGCATTGCCCGGCTCGCCGCCGATTTGGAGGAATCGTGCCGTCTCCTCGGCGAAGTCCGCGAGGAACTGGGCAGCGTCTCCCGCGAGCGGGAAGAGGCCCTGCGCGACCTTGCGACCGCCAGCCGTCGCGTCGCCGAACTCGAGGAGGGTTCGCGGCGTCGCGAGATCCAGGTCGTCGAACTCGAGCGTGCCATCGAGGACCTCCGACTTGAGACCGGTTCCGCCGCTGCCAAGGCCGAGCGGCTCGCCGCCGAGATCGAAGAGTCCGAGGAACGCCGTAGCGAAGCCCTCGGCAGAATCTCCGAGCTGGATACCGCCCTGCGCGAGCAGGAAGAAGGCCGCCGCGCCGCGGAGAAGGAGACCGAAGGGACGAAGTCGGAACTCGAGGGCTACCGCCGCCAGCTCGAGCGGCTCGAGGTCGAACTCGCCAGCGCGCGCGACGAGCGTGCCCGCTTCGAGCGGAAAGTCTCCGAATTGGAAGAGGGCCTCAGCGTCGGCGACCGGCGAATCCTCGACCTTTCCGCAAAACTGGACCAGCGCGAATCCGAAGTCGCCGCCCTTTCCGGGGAAGTCGGCGCACTTCAGGCTCTCGGCGAAGCCAAGGCCGCCGCCGAGGAAGAGGCGCGCGAACGCTTCGAGACCCTCGAGACCGAGTTGGCCGGGAGACTGGCCGAACTCGCCTCGCTGCAAGCCCTCGCCGAAGCCAGCGCCGCCGCCGAAACCGAGGCCCGCGAGCGGTTCGCCGCCGCCGAAAGCGAACTTGCCGAGACATTGGCCGAAATCGCCAATCTCCGGTCTCTCGCCGAGAGCCGGGCCGCCGCCGAAGAGGCGGCGGGCCAACGATCCCGTGCATTGGAAGCCGAATTGGAGCAAAAGACCGCCGAAATCTCCTCGCTCCAGATCCTGATCGAGAGCAAGATCGCCGCCGAGGAGCGGGCGCAGGAACGGACCCGCGCCCTCGAGACCGAGTTCGAGCAGCAGATGTCGGAGATCGCCAATCTCCGGTCTCTCGCCGAGAGCCGGGCCGCCGCCGAAGAGGCGGCAGGCCAACGCTCCCGGGCATTGGAAGCCGAATTGGAGGAAAAGGCCGCTGAAATTTCCACGCTCCAGATCCTGATCGAGAGCAAAATCGCCGCCGAGGCACAGTCTCAGGAGCGGACCCGCGCCCTCGAGGCCGAGCTCGAGCAGCGGATTTCCGAAATCGACTCTCTTAAGGCCCTCGCCGAGAGAAGCGCCGCTGCCGAAGAAGAGGCCCGGGCACACTCTCGCAACCTCGAGTTCGAATTGGAGGATAGGACTTCGAAGGCCGCCTCGCTCCAGCTCCTCTCCGAGACCGCGCGGGCCGCCGAGGAGGAAGTCCGCGGACAACTACGGGAGATCCAAAGCGAGCTGCAAGCAAAGCTCTCCGAAATCGCTTCGCTCCAGGCCCTCGTCGAGAGCAAGGCCGCCGCCAAGGAGGAGTCGGACCAGCGCATCCGGGCCCTCGAGGGTGAACTGCGGGAACGGGAAACGAAGATCGCGTCGCTTCAGATTCTTGTCGAAGGCTCCACCGCCACCGAGGAAGAGGCGCGCGGACGCTTTGCCGCCGCCGAGCGCGAGCTGTCCGCTCGACTTGCCGAAATCGAGGCCGCCGAGCAGGCCCGCAACGAGGAGATGTCGCGGCAGCTTTCCGAAATCGATTCGCTACGACGTCAGCACCAGGAAGCCGTCGCCCAGTTCGAGCGTGAGCGGGAATCGCGTGAAGCCGTTTCCGCCGAAGCCGCCAAACTGCAGGAACGTCTCTCCGACCGGCAGCGGGACATTGCCGAACTTCAGGCCCGCATTCGCGAAATGATGATGCAGCGGAACACCCGCGACGCCGAACTCGGGCAGCTCCGCGAGCGGCTCCAAGCCATCGAACGGGCCGAAACCGCCGCCCCGTCTTCGACCTCCCCGGCGGCTGCCGCTACGCCGACCGAAGCCGCCGTTTCCGGCGAGTCCGCCGCCCCGCCCGAACCCGCTTCGACCGACGCTGCCGAGTCCCCCTACGCGGCCATCGCGGCCACGACCGATGCGGACGATGCCATCCCGCTCGACGAGATCCCGGCGCCGGCTTCCCATCACGACCCGGCGAAAGCGTCCGACGTGGCGACAGCCAAAGAAGCACCGCCCGCAGCGTCCCCTGCGTCCGGCTTCGACGACGACCTCACCGTTTTCTTCAAAGAAAAGGGCGCCTCGCTCGACCGGGCCGCCTGCGAGAAGATCGACCGCTGCGCGAAGTCGCTGCGCCGCCTCGGTCGCAAGGTCGAGGCGACCGTGGTCGGCTACTCCGGCGCCGAGGGCGGTTCCGACTACGCCGAGACCCTCAGCGCCCGTCGCGCCGACGCCGTGCGCGAGCGCCTCGTCGAGCGCGGCGTCGCCCTCTCGGTCGTCCGGGTCAGGGCGGGCGGGCGCGACCGTCGCTTCTCCGACGCGCGAGCCCGCCGCGTCGAAATCGTCCTGAGCCCCGTCGCCGTGGCCGAGGCAGTGAACTGACGACGCACCGGTAAGCCATGGGAAACTTCCTCGAGCTACCGGCAATCCGCGGTGCGGGAGAGACCGCCGTGCCCTATTACTTGATCTGCGCCCTTGGCTTCGCCCTCGCCGGCCTCGTCGTCGGTTACTTCATCTGGCGGCGCGGCCATCACCAGACCCTCGACGCCGAGTCCGAAGTCCACCGCGCCTCCGCCAATCTCGAGACCCTGCGCAAGGAAATGGAACGCGAAGCCCAAGCCCTCGGCGACGCCCCTGCCGCCGCCAGCGAAAAGACCGATCCCTGACCGGCGTCCGCCACCCGATCGAAATCGAAATCTTCCTCGCCCTACACCCGCTCCGGGAAATCCGGGCACTTCCGCGACTGGGGCAGCGGACCTTCGGGCGAGTAGAAGCGCAGGCGGCCGTCGGCCTCGCAGAGCCACACTTCCAAGGCGCCGGCGTCGAAGTAGAGGCGGCGCTTTTCGGCCATCTCGCGCTCGGTGTTCGCCGGCGAGAGGATCTCGACGCAGATCTCGGGAGCGGTCTCGAAGGCGATCTGGCCCTCCACCTCGGCGAAGCGCTCTTCGGAATACCAGCCGACATCGGCGGCCCGCACCCCCTCGAGGGTGGAGACGGGGCATTCTGGCAGGGCGAGCCCGCCGAGCAAGCGGCGGAGCAGGAAGGCGATTTCGCCTTGGCGTCGGCTGTGGTCTCCGGAGGCGGGCGGCATCATGATCACGTTTCCGTAGGCGTTGCTCTCGACCTTGCCGGGCAGGTCGGCGAGGGCGGGGTCGGCGACGATCTCGGCCCAGCGCCTCCGGTTGAAGGCGAGCTGCTCGGCGCGGGTTGGCGGCTCGAGGAGTTCTTGCATGGGGCCACGATAAACGATGCGCCGCGATTTTGGAAGCAATTCATGCCGGTTCGAAACCATCGCCTCCGGCGGAAGCGGCCGATGCTCCGGAACCTCATTTGGCCATCCTTGACTCGCGCTTTTTGTAGCTTCATTGTAGAAACATGAAAGCGAACATTCAGAAATGGGGCAACAGCCTCGCCCTGCGCATTCCTCGGGCCGTGGCGCGGCAGATCCACGTGAAGGAAGGGGATGCGGTCGAACTGAGGGTCGGGACCGGGGGACTCGTGATCCGGCCGGCGGTGGAATCCCCCACTTTGGACGAACTCCTTGCCGGGGTGGATCCGGAGAACCTCCACGATGCCTCCGACTGGGGATCCGATCTTGGTCGCGAGATCGTGCCATCATGAAGGCGGGAGTTTCCCGGGCGCCTGCGCTGGGGGCGGTCGGTTGGCTGGTCTTCGATCCGCAGGCGGGTCGCGAGCAGGCCGGTCGACGTCCCGCCCTGGTCCTCAGCCACACGCGCTACAACGAAAAGACCAGCCTCGCCGTGTTTTGTCCGATCACGAGCCGGGTGAAGGGCTACCCGTTCGAACTCGCCCTGCCGGAGGGAATGCCCGTCGGAGGAGTGGTGCTATGCGATCAGATTCGGTCCCTCGATTGGCGGAAACGCCATTGGCAGCCTCTTGGTCAAGTGCCAGATGAGTTCCGGTCGGCGGTGATGGCGAGGGTGCTCACGCTGTTCGAGCTGCCCAATCGTTGAGATTTCCCTCGACCGGATTCCTTGAATCACAGAAGGGGTGGCGCTTGGATTTCGTCCGGCTCTTGCGCGATGGGAATACGGGTGGGATGGGAAGATGGCGAGCCCGTCGAGGAAGTGCAGCGCTGCGGGCAACCGCTTCCCGCAGCACCGGCTTTCGTTCCTCTGGTATTGTTCCCCGACCGCGTTGAGGGGGGAGTCTTCTGGCAAATTCACCCAGCATCTGCGCCCGAAAGCCGGGCCTCGAGATGCCTCAGCGAAGCGATCAGGATGAAGGACAACTGCATCAGCAGATACCAAGCCGTGAACTTCGAGTGATGCACCATCTGCCAGCCGTCCCGCTGGTTCGGATACTGCCAAGCCCTCGCCAAGGTCCCGAGATTTTCGGCGATCCAGATGAACAGAGCGACCAACACGAAGCTGAGCAGAAGGTTCATCCGCAGCTCGTAGGCTTTCGGACGGAAATGGATCGAACAACGCGCGAATGCCGCCACGCCTGCCGCGATCAGAATCCACCGGAGATCGGCTACATAGTGGTGCGTGAAAAAGTTCAGGTAGGCGCCGGTCGCGATGCAGCCGGCCAGCCAAAGCGGCGGGAACCGGGTCAATCTGAACTCGAAGATTCGCCATGCCCTTGCCATGTAGCTGCCCACCGCTCCATACATGAATCCAGCGAACAGCGGAACATTCCCGATGCGGAAAAACGAATCCTCCGGATAGCTCCACGATCCCACGCCTTCGGAGGTCTTGAAAAGCTCCATCGCCGTCGCCATCAAATGGAAGACCGCGATCACCCCCACTTCCCGCCAGCTTTCCAGGCGGAACCATACCAAGCATCCTTGGATCGACAAGGCATAGAAAAACAAAAAGTCGTATCGTGCCAACGGCACGTCCGGATACCAGACGCCGGTAGCGAGAATCCCCAGGAGGAGCAACCCGCCAAAAAGACACGCCCAAGCCTGCTTGAACCCGAAGTAGACGAACTCCCTGAGCCAGGGATGGTCTCCAAGGAATCGCGGAAGAAGGGGAGTGAGATGGGGGATCTTCACGAGCGACGGTCGTTCCTTCGGAGAATGTCAGCGCGGCGGCCAGTCCGGTTCGCCGAAGGGGTAGAAGTCGTTCACCCGCACGTTCTCGAAATCCAGCGCGTCGATCCGGGTGGTGCCGAGGAAGTCGCCCGGTGGATCGACGATCAGGATGGTCGGGGCGAAGCCGCTGTCGTCGAAGCCGCGGCGGAAATGCACCCGCGACTTGATCGCGAAGACGTCGAAATCCTCCAAGTCGTGCCCGGCTTCGGCGAGGCTGCGCGGCGTCGTCACCTGGACGAGGTGCTGGCTGACGACGAGGCGGTTCCCCCGGCCGAAATCGATCCAGGCCTCGCCCCGGCCGGCCTCGTTCGGCGCCCGGAAGCGCCTCAACGTCCCCTGCACGCGCACCGGCGCCCCGGCGGATTCGTCGATGTAGCCGCCCACCTCGGCGTCGAAGTCCCCGCCTTCCTCCGCCCCCGCCTCGGCGAGTCGGCGCAGCAGCCGCTCGTCGCGCACCGTGGCGATGAGAACACGCCCGAGATCCCGCGCCACCACTTCGCCGAGGATCCAGGTCGCGTTGCCGGACCGGTCGCTGTAGTCGGCGAGCACCGCCGGCAGGGCGCCCTGGCCCGCCGCTTCCGCCAGCGCGTCCATGGCCTCGGCCAGCGGATGGATCGGCGTCGCCGAGAAAAGTTCTTCGCGCAGGCGCCAGGCCGTCTCGGCGAGGTCGTCCGCGACCCGCTGCGCCAGAGGCTCGTCGCCGTTCGCGATCACTTGGAAGCACATCCCGAGGTCCGGCACGTCGGACCAAGGGAAGCCGTAGAAAAAGTTCACGTAGAGATCGGGCTCGCGGGCCTCCCAGGTCAGGCAGCGCTGCACCAGCGTGCTCCACGGCTCGCGCCCGGTCCACTGGTAGACCGTGGCGCTCAGGATCGGCACCTGCCGCACTGCGTGGGCGGGACGGTAGTCGCCCCGGATCGCCCGCACTGCGGTGCGGGCGGCGCGCTCGCCCTGGAGGTGGGAGTCGTAGTGGGGATAGTATTTGTAGGCGAAGGCAAGATCGGCGTGCTCCAGAAAGGCTTCGTCCTCGTTCCCGTGGGGGTCGAAGGTGCCGACGATGACGGCTTCCGGCCCCAGCGCCTCGCGCACGCGGCGCGCCAGTTCGGCCTCGGGGCGGTCGATTCCCTTCACCGCCATCGCTCCGTGCAGCGCGAGGTAGGCGCCGTCGAAGGGGGCCTCGGCTGCTTCCTTTCGCAGGTGCCCGATCATCGCGCCGACGAAATGCTCGTAGGCCTCGCGGGTGATCCAGCCCGATCCGGTCCCGGTTTTCGGAGACCCCGGAGACTCGATCCCGACGAGTTCGGCGCCGTATTCCCTCGCCACTTTCACGAAGCCCCCGATCGCCCCGCGTTTGTCGGACCCGAGCAGGGCGTCGCCCCGTGCCGGGGACCCGGGGTAGAGGAAGTCCTCGAGGGTCGTCTCGTTCGGCAGGAAGGGGACGGTCTCGTGCCACAGCCGCATCACCGCGATCCGCGGGGCCGGCTTCGCCGCGACGGCGGCGTCGGCGTCGGCGGCCGCGACCGGCACGCCCGGCCCGCTCGCCCCAACCCATGCCCCCGCAACCAGTGTCGCCACGATGGCCCACGGCGCTGCGAGGTGCTTCGCGAAGGGAACCGTCGATCTCATGCCGAATCGAAATGCGGATCACGGGGCACT
>SLGN01000261.1 GCA_007123695.1 Verrucomicrobiales bacterium | reverse complement strand
CCTGTGGTGGAGTTGGCGGCGCGGGTGGTGGTGATGCCGTTGGCGAGGGTTTGGGGACCGTCGGGTAGCGTGAAGCGCACGGTGCCGGTGTTGGCGCCGCGGACGAGCTCGCCCAAGTTGAGAACCGCCGATTGCCCCGTCCCGGCGTTGACGGTGATCCGCGCCGCGCCGACACCGCCGAGAGTGAGGCCGTTCACCGCCTGCGAAGTGGCGGCGGTGTTGCTGCCGTTGAGAACGAGGTGTCCGCCGCGGATGTCGAGCCGTGCGTCGGAGGCGATTTTGGCGTTGTTGTCGGAGGTGAAGTCGAGGATCAAGGTCCCGGCGTCGATGCGGGTGTTCGCGGTGACTGCGGTTCCGGACGCGGCCAGTCCGCTGTTGTCGCCCGACAGGACCACGGTGCCGGTGCCCGCCTTGTACATCGGCGCGGCGCCGGCGAGGTTGGCCGACACCGAGCCGCGGTAGAGGTTGATGCCGCCGGTCTCGGTCTGCTCGGTCACGGTGATGGTGCCGCTGCCGATGACGTCGCCCTCGCGACCGTCCTGGATTCCCCCGACATAGAGTCGCGGAGCGGTGGCGTTGAATCCGTTGGTGTCGAGTACGGCGATCTCCCCGGCACCACCCTGGCCCACGTAGAGGCGCTCGATGCCGGCGGCGATGGTCTCGTTGGCGTCGAAGCGCACCGTGGCGCCGTTGCGGATGTCGAAGTAGTTGTCGGCGCTGGAGCCCCAGGTGAGGACGCCGGTCGAACCGAGGACGAGGACGGCGTTGGGTGTCTGCACGAAGAGGTCGTCGGCGACGACGACCGGGGTGCCGGAGATCGTCCAGGTGCCGCCGGTGACGTTGACGTCGGCGGTGATACCCGGTTGTGTCCAGCCTCCGGTGATGAAGCCTTCGCTGCCGGCGAGGCCGGCGAGGACCAGCCAGTTCCCTGTGGCGTTGGGCGTCACGTCGATGGGGCCGGCGAAGGTGATGCTCGCTCCGTTGATGCCGCTGGCGTCGAGGGTGCCGACTCGGTTGGTGGCGGTCTCCGGGGTGATGGTGATGGGGCGATTCGTGGTCTGACTGTTGGCGGCGCCGTTGCCGACGAAGCGCAGGACCGAGTTTGCGACGGAACCGATCGTGATCGAGTTGCCTTGGCCGAGGCTGCTGGGCCCGCCCCCGGCATTGGTGACGCTGTCGAATTCGAGGACGCCGCGGGCCACCGTGACGTCGCCGGTGAAGGTGTTGAGCCCGGTGAGGCGGACGGTGCCGGCGGTGCTGCCAAAGGTCCCGTCGTTGATGCGCAGGCTGCGAGGGCCGCCCACCTCCGACACCACTGAATCGACATGGAGCAGGCGGGTGGCTGCGTTGATCACCCCAATCAGCCCGTTGTTGGCGAGGACGACTCCGCCGGTAAAGGTTGCCGACGCGGCATCGTTCGCGCTGGTGACACGGAGTTCGCCGGTATGGGCGGTGTTGCCGAGCGTGACTGCCCCGGTAAAGGTGGTGGCAACCCCGGCAGCGAGGTTGAATTCTCCCACCGCGTTCTCGGAGGCGCTGGCGATGGTTATGGTTTGCGAGAGGGTCGGGGTTCCGGCGCCCGCAGTGAAGGCGATGCGTCCCTTCTCGAAGGTGATGGAATCACCGCTCCCGAGGCCGTTTTCGTTGTTGGTGCTGACGATCCCGCGGAGGATGGTCCAGTCGCCGGTCCAGGCGCTGTTGTCCTGGTTGAGCGTCAGAGTGCCGGTGATCTGGTTGCCGGCCGAGACCGTGCCGATGCTGTCCAGCGTGAGGCTGCCGCTGCCGCTCAGCCCGCCGGAGAGGGTGATGTTGCGTCCGTTGGCGAGAGTCACCGGATCGAGCATGGAGATGGTCGAGGCGGCGGTGACGTCGATGGTGCTGCTGTAGGTCTGGGTGGCGCCGCCGGCGGAGAGGGTGCCGCCGGCGAGGGTGATGGCGTTGGCGGTGGTCGAGGCAGTGGCGATGTTGGTGTAGAAAGCGGCGCCGACATCGACGACGATGTCGGCTAGGTTGTCGTTGGCGGCGGTGCCGAGGGCGGCGACGCTCTGGAGCTCGAGGGCGCCGCCGCCGACCGTCACGGTCGGCACGGCGAAGGTTGGGAGAGCTGCCGCTTCGAGGCGGACGAGGCCGTTGCCTGCGATGGCGAGCGTGCCGGTGCCGTCGAGGCCACCGCCAATTCGCAGGAGGCTGCCGCTGCTGGCGACCGTCCAGGTCTGGTCGGCGCCGATTTTGAGGTTGGCGCCGATGTTGACGGTGCCGGGGCCTCCGGCTTGCATCGCGATCCCGTCGGTTGCGATCTGCGGCTTGATCTCGAGGCGAGCGTTAGCGACGGCCCCGGGGTTGATGGAGACGGAGGAGGGGGTGGTGGTGGCGCCCGATTCGAAGACGAGCGCGTTGATTTTGAAGTTTTGCTCCAAGGTGGTGGCCAAGGGGCTGCTGCCGGGATTGTCCCAGGCGAAGATCACTGTCTGGCCTTGGCCGGGGATGGAGACGGCAGGCGTCAAGCCTGCCTTGTCGGCGGACCAGTTGTTGAAGTTTCCATTCCACGCGGTGTTGGTGAGACCCCTCCAGTAGATGTCCCCGATGATGAGGTTGCCGGTGGTGAGCCGGACGAAATTGTCGTCAACGACCCACGTCATGGCGTCGAAGCCGCCGGGCATCGCGCCCTGGATCATGTTGCCGCTGCCGAAGGCGGCGATGCCCCCGTCGACGAGGTTCAGCAGGGTGTAGGTCTGGTTGGGATTGAGTCCGGCGTCGGTGAGGTTGAAGGTGACGGTGTTGCCGAGGTTGAGCGTGCCGCCGGTCAGAAGGGTGAGGGTGTCGGTATTGAGCCGGTCGATGCTGGTGTCGAGGTCGCCGACGTTCAGATTGAGCGTGACGGTGCCGCTCCCGTTGTTGCCGAGACTGAGGCTGGTGAGGTTGGTGAGGGCATTGCCGGAACCGTCGATGAGTCCGAGCGTGGAGCCGGCGCCGACCTCGACGCTGGTGACGAGGCCGGGATTGGCGAGGCCGCCGGTCAGAGACAGGACTGACCCCTCGATCGCCCGCAGCGCGGTGGTGGCGAGGAGGGGCGAGGCGATGATGAAGGCCCCTCCGCCCTCGCTGGCGGTGACGCCGGTATGCTCCAGAGCGAGGCCGCTGATGAAGGTCGCGCTGGTGTTTCCGGTTTTGACGATGTCGAGGGCGCCTCCGCCGCTGTTCCGGATGGTGTAGCTGCCGATGCCGGCGCCGAAGTTGACGGCGGAATTGTTCGCCCCGAAGCGGAAGACGGCTGCGGAGGCGGAGCTGTTGTCGATGACGACGGTGCCGTCGGTGACGGCAGTGAGGGCGTTGATCGTCTGGCTGGTGCCGTTGAGGTCGAAGGTGGCGACGCTGCCGGAGAGATCGCTCGAGCCAAGGATGAGGCCGCCGTGGCCGGCGAGGGCGGGCAGGATGTTGTCGGCGGTGGCCCGCACCGTGCCACGGCGGATGTCGATGCCGCGTCCTCCTTGGTTGTAGGCGAAGGTGCCCCCCGGAAGGGCGGAGTAGTTCCCGCCCAGCTCGAGCACGCCGTCGCCGGT
>SLGN01000442.1 GCA_007123695.1 Verrucomicrobiales bacterium | reverse complement strand
TCCCGTGCCGGGCGAGGAGACGGCTCGCCAATTGGTATTGGCCGGCGGCCTTTCCGTCGTGGCTGTGGCCGCAGGCGACCAGCACGGCGGGCCACGGGCCGGGCGTGCCGACGGGCAGGTAGAGGTTCGCGCTGAGGTGGAAGGAAGGCCGCGTCTCCAGCAGGATCTTCTCGATGCGGTAGCCCTCGCCCTCGAGGGCGCCGGTGATGCGGGGGTTGAGAGGGGTGCGCTCGGGCAGACCGCCGATCCGATCGAGGAAGAAGGCACGCCTCTCCTCCTGCCAGGCGCGGCACTCCGCAGCGCTCTTGATGGCGGTCTCGAAGGCCTCCTCGCGCTGCGCGATGCAGCGCTCGACCTCGGCGGCGAGCCAATCCTCCAGAACCTGCTCGGGCCCAACCCTGTTGGGTCCGGGAGTCAACACGGTCAGGTCCTCGGCGGCGAGGGAGGCGGAGAGCAGAAGGAGGAAGAGCGAGGTCGGAAGGGCGCGGCACATGCGGATAGCAAGGCACGGCGGCGGCTCCCTTGCAAAGCCTCGCGTGGGACGCGACTGCGGCGGGGATCGGCGCGAATCGACGCGAATCGGCGGCGGCCGCGATCACCCCAGTTCGCGCAGGATGGAGCGCATCGCGCCCTCGGCCTGGACGCCGTAGCCGCCGCCGAAGAGGTGGTCGTGGTTGAGCAGGTGGTAGAGATTGTAGATCGTCTCCCGGACCGGCTCGGGGGCGGGCGCAAGCTCGCGGTAGCGGCGGTGGAAGGCGGGACCGAAGCCGCCGAAGAGCTTGGTGAAGGCGAGGTCGGTCTCGCGGTCGCCGTAGTAGACGGCGGGATCGTAGAGGACCGGCTCGCCGTCGGCGAGAAAGGCGGCGTTTCCTCCCCAGAGATCTCCGTGGAGGAGCGAGGGCGCCGTCCGGAGCGGGGCGAGGTGGCGGTGGACCCGGTCGAGGAGGCGTCCGACGTCGGCAAAGCGCCGCCCCCGGTCCGCCGCGAGCGCGAACTGCGGCTCCAGTCGCCGGACGACGAAAAACTCAGCCCAGTCCGCGCACCACGCGTTCGGCTGCGGCGTGGCCCCGATGAAGTTGTCGAAGGGCGCGCCATGGCGACCGTCGGGCGAAAGGACCTCGTGCAGGGCGGCGAGGCGCTCGGCGAGGCGGGCCCATTCCCCCTCCCCCGCTCCGCCGCGCAGCTCCAGCCCTTCCATCGCGAGCACGGCGCAGCCTCCCGCGACGCCCCCGGCGTAGGGCTTCGGCACGCGGATCGCGCCCGCCGCGCCGAGCAGCTCGAGCCCCCGGCGCTCCGCCGCGAGGACCGACGCCGCGCCCTCGTCCGCCCCGTCGGCGAGCTTGAGGAAGACCCGCCCTCCGTCGCGGCGCCCGACGAGCAGGGCCGTGTGGATGCAGCCTCCGCCCACGGACCGAGCGCTCGCCGGATCGAGGGCGATGCCGGTCTCGCGCTCCAGCCAGAGGACGATTTCCGGGTGCAGCGGCATGGGCGGACGGGAACTCAGTCAGTGAGGCCGGTGTTGCGCGCGTAGCTGCCGGGATTGAGCATCCTCTTCACGTCGTCCATGGTCATGCCGACGTTGTCCTGATAGCCGATCTTTTGCGCGGTCGAGGCCGGCCGGGGCGCATCTCGGGCGGCGGAAGAGGCGGCGTCGAGCCCCGTGGCGTAGGACGAACCGCTCCCGCGGTAGTCGCTGGTGGCGTAGCCGCCGAGATCGGAGGTCCCTTGCGTTTTCGTGCCGAACATCTTTCCAGTGGCCCGGTCTTGCGTATTGCCCTCGCGGGCGGCGGCACCCGTGCCGCGGGCTTCCTTCACGCCGCGGAAGTCCTGCCGCACCAGATATTCAGGGGTTCGGAACTCCTTCGTGGCGGCCTCGTTCTTGGAAAACCTCGCCTTCTTCGTCTGGAAAGCCTTGGTCCCTCTCGCGGCCTGTCCTTGGTAGAGGTCGGGCTTGTCGGCCTTGATCGTTCCGTCGTCGGCAATTTTGTAGCCCCGCTCGGTGAACTTCGAGCGGACCGCCTTGTCGTCGCTGCGGCCCTGCCCTCCCCAGGTCTGCGGGTCGAAGGAAATCGACGAGCGCGTCGACTTGACGGTCCGCTTCGACTCGCACTGGCAGAGGCAGGCAACGCAGAGCAGCGCGCCGAAGACGGCGGCGGGATAGTGGCGGGGGATCACCATGAGTCCCTAGTCTCGCGCAGTTCGCCCCCTTCGGCAAGCGCCTCGATCCATCCGGCGACGAGAAGCTCCTGCCCCCGGGACAGATGGAAGCCGCGAACCCGTTCGCGCCATTCCGTCTCCTTTCCCCAGGCGGCGTAGAGCCGCGGCAGGATCCGCAGGTCGAGGCGCAGCGACTTTCGGAGCACGGCACGCAGGAGGTCTTCGGTCTCGTCCCAAGCCTCCGTTTCCACGAGGAAGGCGGCGTAGTCGTTGAGAAAGGCCGCGTGGTTCCATTGGTAGGCGGCGATGGCCCCGTCGTAGGCGCGGAAGAGCGAGCCAGCCAAATCGCGCTCGCCGGCGGCGGCGAGGAGCGCAGGCAGGCGGCGGCGCTTCGCGAGGGTCGGCACCCAGTCCTCGAGGCCGTTCTGGTGGAACAGGTCGGACCGGGCCTCCCGAACGAGCGCGGCATGGACCTCGACGAGGCGGGCGCGGTCGCCGATGCGGTGGAGGAAGGCGACTTGACGCTCGGGCTCGTTGCGGAAGAGGGCGTCGCCGGGCAGGGCGCTTTCCCCGACGAGGGCTCGGGCGAGGGCGACGCCTTCGCTGCCGCATCCGGGCAGGGTCTCGAGAAAGGCGGATCGCTCGGCCGAGCCGGGCGTCAGGTCGTCCCAGACGATTCGCGCATCGGCGGCGAGGCGTCCGGAGGCCCGGGCGCGGAGGAGCCCGGCGAGCCAATGGTCGCGTGCCGGCGAGGGCAGGGCGTCGAGGGCGTCGGCGAGGGCTCCGGCCTCTTCCGGACCGGCCTCGAGCTGTTCGTTGATCCATGCGGCGAAGCGATGGGCGTTGGGGTGGACGAGCGGTCCCTGAGCATCGTGGCCGGGCGCGGGCAGGTGCACGGCGATGGCCGCGTCGGGGGACTCGACCCGGTAGACAAAACCGTCGAAGAAGCCGGCCAGCTCTCCGCCGAGCCCGCCCCAGTCGATCCCGGCCTCGCGCTCGACGCGCAGCAGGGCCGCGGTCGTCTCGGTGCGCTGGACCCGGTCCGACACCGAGCGCCGCAGCAGGCGGAGCAAACCCGCCGCCTCGCGCGAGGTGCCTCCCTCGTGCATCGCCAGGGCCAGCCGACGCGTCGCCGCAGCCGGCTGCCGCTCCAGGCTGGCGAGGGCCATTTCGCGCAGTTCGCCGGCGCGGCTCCATTCGAGGGCCCGATGGCATTCGACGGCGAGGAGCAGGGCGCGGCGCTGCGGAATCGCCTCGGTCGGATCGAGGGCGATGGGTCCGAGCCAGTCGAGCGCCTCGTCATGCTTTCCCGTCGATGCGAGCGTCTCCGCCCCGAGCAGGATCTGCGACCCCGTGGCGGCGCCGCCTTCCCGCAATGCCCGCAGCAGGTCGAGAAGGGCCTCGT
>SLGN01000650.1 GCA_007123695.1 Verrucomicrobiales bacterium | reverse complement strand
CTCGACGAGGCGGCGCGCGAGGAGGCAGTTGTTGGCGTAGCCGTTGCCGCCGGGCTCGGCCCCGTAGAGGTCGAGGGTGGCCTGGCTTTCGGCGGACAGGTCCATCAGCTCGGGCGCGCTGCTCTGCATGCGGTAGGCCATCTCGTAGGCGGCGATCCGGGTCGCGATCTCGGGGTCTCCGGTCAGGTCGAGCCGCTCCCGGTTGAGGTTGGCGACGAGATCGACGAACTCGCCCTGCCGCGCGCCGTCGATTCCCGGGGGATTGGCGAGGTTCAGAATCGGGTCGCCGCTGCCGCGGAACGGCACGCCCTGGTAGCTCGAGGGCAGGAAGCCCGACGACCAGAGCGCGTTGCCGGCCCGCGGTCCGCGGGGGCCGGACTGCAGCACGACGAATCCGGGCAGGTCGCGCGACTCGCTGCCGAGGCCGTAGGTCACCCACGATCCCAGGGACGGCCGCCCCGGCGCCTGGAAGCCGCTGTTCATGAAAAGCTTGGCCGGTCCGTGGTTGAAGACGTCGGTCTTCATCCCCCGCAGCCAGGTCACTTCGTCGACGATCTTGCGATGGTGGGGGAGCAGGTCGCAGAGAGTCATGCGCGACTCGCCGTAGGTTCCGAAGGAGCGCTGCCCGCCGAGCAGCTTCGCGTCCTTCCCGATGAAGGCGAAGCGCTTCCCCGCGACGAGCGAATCGGGCGGGAGCTGGCCGTGGAATTCGCGCAGCCGGGGCTTGTCCTCGAACATCTCGAGCTGGCTCGGCCCGCCCGCCATGAAGAGGAAGATCACGTTCTTGGCCCGCGCCGCATGGTGCCCCCGCCGCGGGGCCATGGGATCGGCGACGGAGGGCGCGGCGAAGCCGTCGCGGGCGAGCATGTCCCCCAAGGCGATCGACCCGAGCCCGACGCCGCAGCGGGAAAAGAAGTGCCGACGGGTCTGCTCGCGGAGGTGGAGGTCGGATGCGCCGTTCATGCGGCAAAGATGCCACAGCCTGCCCGCGCACGCCAATCCCGAGACCGTCCCGGCCCAGCCCGCGACTTCACGCAATCACGGCTGCCACAAGGTCGGGATCGAAATCGACCCGGATGGCAGATCGGGCCCCGTTTCGATTTCGATTTTTACGATCGGGGTTAGGATGGGGCGCGGGCGTGAGAAAGCCGCCGGACCGGCCCCCCTCCTCGTGCGACACGGGCGGAGCGGTTGGCCAAATCCCCCCCGCGCAACCCGACGAGATGGAGGATCCCCACCCGACCCAGAGAATTTCTCCCACCTTGATCCGCCTGCGAACCCTGCTGGCGGAAAAGGATTGGCGCGGGCTGAAGAACCTCGCCGAGCGGCTCGAGCCCTCGGAGATCGCCGAACTCTTCCCCTCGCTCGCCTCCACCGAGGCCACGCTGCTCTTCCGCGCCCTCCCCCGCACCCTCGCCGCCGACGTCTTTTCCTATCTCGACGAGGACCGCCAGCGCTCCTTCCTCGCCGAGATGACGGAGCACGAGACGCGCATCCTGCTCGCCGAGCTCAGCCCCGACGACCGCACCGAGCTCTTCGAGGAGCTGCCCGCGGTGACGACGCAGCGCCTCATCAACCTGCTCGCCGCCGAGGACCGGCGCGAGGCCCTCATGCTGCTCGGCTACCCCAAGGACAGCGTCGGCCGCCTCATGTCGCCCGGCTTCGTCGCGATCCGCCCGGGCCAGACCGTGGCCGAGGCCATCGAGCAGATCCGGGCGCAGGCGCCCGATTCCGAGACCATCAACGTCGTCTACGTCGTCGATGGAGAAGGGCGGCTCCTCGACGACCTGCGCCTGCGCCGGCTCATCCTCGCGGCGCCGGAGACGCGCATCGCCGACCTCATGGCCGGCGAGCCGGTCGCCCTCAACGCTTTCGACGACGAGGGCTTCGCCGTCTCGGAAATGAAGCGCACCGGCTATTTCGCCCTGCCGGTGGTCGACGGCGAAAACCGGCTGCTCGGGGTCGTCACCGCCGACGACGCCCTCGAGGTGGCCGTCGACGAGGCCACCATCGACATCCACAAGGCCGGCGCGGTCAGCCCGCTCGACACCAGTCTCACCCTCGCCCCGACCCGGGTGCTCTATTCCCGCCGCGTCTCCTGGCTGCTGATCCTCGTCTTCGCCAACCTCCTCTCGGGGGCGGGCATCGCCTATTTCGAGGACCTCATCGAATCGGTCGTCGCTATCGTCTTCTTCCTGCCGCTCCTCATCGGCAGCGGCGGCAACGCCGGTTCGCAGGCCTCGACGCTGGTGATCCGCAGCATGGCCCTCGGCGAGCTGACCATGCGCGACTACATGCGCCTCTTCTTCAAGGAAATGCGCGTCTCGATGCTGCTGGGACTCTCCATGTCGGTGGCGGTCTCGGCCATCGGCTGGTTCCGCGGCGGTCCGCGCATCGCTCTGGTCGTGGCCACCGCGATGCTCTGCGTCGTCATCATGGGCAGCTTCATCGGCATGTCCCTGCCCTTCCTCTTCCGCCGTCTCGGCATCGACCCCGCCACTGCCAGCGGCCCGGTGGTGACCTCGGTGGCCGACATCCTCGGCGTCCTCATCTACCTCGGGATCGCCTCGGCCCTGCTCGGAGTGGGCTGACCCCGGCCACGCCGCGAGAGGACGCCAAAGGTCGAACCCGAACCCGATTTGCACGGATCGAACGCTCTATCGCAGACGCCCTTCAAATCTCCTTCCGGGGGAGCAGCTGCGGCACGGGATCGTCGACCTTGCCCGGCGGCCTCATCCCCGGTCCGGGCGCGCCGCGGTCGCCCAGGTCGGCACGCATGCCCTCGGCGATCCGCGAGAGCCGTTCCACGACCTCGGGATGCTTCAAGGCGAGATTGCGCTTGCTGCCCGGATCGTCGACGAGATGGAAGAGCAGCGGCGTGGCGGCCTCGCCGGGGCGAAAATGGGGATGGCGCACGAAACCGTCCAGCGGCAGGAAGAGCTTCCACGGTCCCGAGCGCACCGCCTGGAGCTGGTCTAGGTAGTAGTAGAAGAAGGCCTCGTAGGGAGTCTGCGCGCCGTCCTCGCCGAAGAGGAGCGGGCCGATGTCGTGACCGTCGATGCGGCGATCGACGGGCGGCGCCCCGCCGGCGAGATGGGCGAAAGTGGGCAGCAGGTCCATCGTCGTGGCGAGCTCCGCGCAGACCGTGCCCGCAGGGATCCTCCCCGGCCACCATGCGATCGTCGGCACGCGGAAGGCGCCCTCGGCGGTGGTGTAGCCGCGCCCGAAGAGCGGCAGGTTGCTGCCCCGGCTGAAGTCGCCGTCGGCGGGGTTGCCGGGCGCCCCGTTGTCCGATGTCCACAGCACCAGGGTGTCCCGGTCGAGGCCCAGCTCGCGCAGCTTCGCGAGGACCTGGCCCAGCGACCAGTCCAGCTCCTCGACCGCGTCGCCCCAGGGACCGTTGCGGCTTTTGCCCCGGAAATCCGGACTCGAAAAGGGCGCCGCCGTGCTGCCCGGCATCGCCTGCGGCAGATAGAGGAAAAAGGGGCGGTCCTGGTTCCGCTCGATCCAGTCGAGGGCCCGCCGCGTCTCGCGCTGGGTCAGGTAGTCGCGGTCGACCGGCGCATCGACGACGGT
>SLGN01000446.1 GCA_007123695.1 Verrucomicrobiales bacterium | reverse complement strand
CGCGACCGGAGCCTCGCCCGCCTCCCCGCCGACAACATCCAGTCAATCCGCATCCAGAGCGGGGTCGATCCCGACGTCGATCTGCGGGCCGAGAGGCAGGGCGACGACGTGGCCTGGCGCGTCGTCCTCGGCAACAAGTTCGTCCCCGCCAACCAGCAAGAGGTCTACCGGCTCGTCGCCGCCACCAACGAGACCGCCGTCGTCGCTTTCGCCAGCGACGACCCCGAGGACCTCGCCCGGCTGGGACTCAAGCTGCCCCACCGGCGCATCCTGTTCCAGCTCATCTTTCCCGGCGAAGCCGAGCCCGACGGCAGCTCCGGCCCCGCGCGCGAACTCGTCCGCATCCTCAACCTCGGCTCGCCCGAAGACGAGCCGCAGCGCCTCTTCGCCAACTTCGAGGGAGAGCCCCATGCCTACGAACTCGACCCCTCCTTCCTCTCCTCGGTGCCGACCCATCCGGTGAAGTGGAAATCGCTCAAAGTGCTGACCTTCAACCCCATGCACCTCGTGTCCATCACCCGGGAAAAGCCCGGAGGCGAAACGCTGAAGCTTTCCTACGACTACCGCCGCGACCAGTGGGAAGCGAGCCGCAGCGGGATCGACGCCACCGCGGCGCTCGACATCGCTTCGGCCCGCCGCCTCCGCGACCGGCTCGGCTCGCTCACCGCGTCGAGCTGGTACCTCAGCCTTGGCAGCGCCTACGAGACCCTCCGAAATCCCAGCATCGAATTCACCGTCGTGACCATGGAGCTCGATCGCGCCACCGGCGAGCGCCGCGAGACGAGCCGGCGGCTTCGCTTCGCCCCCAGCGTCGAGGGACTCTATTTCGGCCAGATCGAAGGATCGCCCGACGTCTTCTTCGTTGATCGCGAAACCTACGGAGACCTCATCCGCGACGTCACCACGTCCCGCGTGCCGGTGAGCCGGTAAATGGGGGCGGATCGCCTGGGTGTGGTGGCTGTCATCCGACAGGTTTCGCGAAGGCTCTGAAGCAGATCGGGGGTGCAGAACAAAATTGTCGGGCCAAAAGAAGACGGATTCCATATTTTTCGGCTAGACCAACGAAATCTTCCTTGGAGGGGTTCTCTCCAGCGGCACGCGCTTCGCCCGCATGGGATTCGTGGAGACTTGCGCCTCGAAACGGTTGGCTCCCGGCGATCCGAAAGCGATTTTCGGCCAAGAGCGGAATGCGTCGAAGGGGAGGGCATGCCGATGGTGGAACTACTCTTCAGCGAGGGAACCGCATCGACCTCCCCCCCCCCGAGACCTCGCACCCCTTCGGTCCGGTAGAAGCTGCGGGCTCTGCCGACGCGAGCGTGTCGATGTCAGGCTCGCCGGCGTCCTCATGAAAAAGGAATCGTCATGGGAATGGCGGATGATTGTCGGCGAGGACCGTGTTGCCCAGTGTTTCCGCCCTGCGCACGGGACTCCCAGGCGCGGGCGACGTTAAGAACGGGTCGCCTCGCGTTTCTCCGATTCGGTGGACGAGACCGCCCCTCACTCGCCCCCGGTGATGCGCTTCAACAGGTCGAAGAAGGCCCGCTTGCGGTCGGAGCCGATCGTCCAATCGACAGGGACGCCTTGGAAGCCTTCTTCGAAAGGCTCGCCGACCTGTCGAAAGTCGAAGTAGCCCCAGGACGCGTAGTTCTCGACGCAGACGACGCAGTTGTTGCCGCGGTCGCCGAAGCCCTGGTGGTCGTCGCGCCAAGGGCGGTCGTCCTCGTTGTTGACGATGGGCTTGGGGTTGTCGCCGGTTCGGAGCCGGGTCTCGCGGATCAGCTCGGCCATGCGCTCGGGCTGGCGCACGCCGTTGCCGTGCAGCAGGACGTAGTCGGAAGCCTGCACCACCGTCTCGCTCGGCAACTTGCCGCCGGCGTAGGAAGTGCTGACGAGCAGTCGGCGACCCTCGCGCTGCCGCGACTTCACACGCTCGATCAGCTCGTGGACTCGTTCGGGCTGCAGGATGGGGTGGTCGTAGTGGCGGACGTCGCACTCGTTGTTGACCTCGACGAGGACGTTGCTCCAGCCGCCGTCGAGAAGCCAGTCGGTGACGTTGTCGACGGCGCGGACGACGGCGGCTTCGTCCTTGAGGCGCTCGTCCTGGCCGAAGTAGAAGTAGCCCAGGATGACGAGCATGCCGAGCCGGTCGGCGGCGTCGAGAATGCGCGCGCAGCGCTCTAAGAAGGCAGGGCGCAGAGCGCCGTCGGGCTCGTAGGCGTTGTTCTCCCATGGCTGCACCTCCGAGTAGCCCTCGGGCGAGCCTCCCTGCAGGTTCAGGGTGAAGGCGAGAAGACCGTGCTCGCGCCACGAGGGCATCGCGGCGATGAACTCGTCGGTGTTGCGGTCGGGATTCCAGACGCCGTTGTCGCGGTAGGCCCAGCGCTCGCGAGTTTCGGGATTGAGGTCGTCGAAGATGCCCTGCACCATGCGCGAGTTCATCAGGAGCCCCTCGATCGGATACTCGTCCTCCCCGCCCTCGGGCCGCCAGACGCGGCCCTCGTAGGTGGGGCGCCCGTTGATCAGGAAGCGCTCGCCCTCGATCGAGACTGCGGTGGCACGGGCTAGGGTGGACGAAGAGTTCGAAGCGGTCGTCAGAGGGAGCAACGCGGAGGCGAGAAGGATGGCGATGGGGCGATGCATGGTGGAAATAAGGCCTTTGCGCGTCCGATCTGTCAACGGCAGTTGGCGCAGTCCGCGCAGAAACGTCAGGCGCCCGGGCGCGACTGCCGAAGGCGGATCGGCTCGAGGCCCTCCATTTGCGCAAGCTTCGAGGTGAGGAGTTCGAAGCTCCAAAACGTGTCCCAGCCCAATGTAAGGCAGGATGACGCGTGCAGGAGGTCGTAGATGCAGAATCGTCTGTCCGGTCCCTGTGCGGGTCTTTTTGGGCGGACGTTGGGAGGGGGCGCACGTCGCACGGGATCGTTGCGGGGTTGCGGGGGCGGACTAGGCCTCGATGGAGCGGCGGAAGTCCTCGAACTCTTCCTCGGCCATTTCGACGAGGTGGCGCGGTTCGGGGAACTGTCTGTTCTCGACGTCGGCGGCATATTCGCGGAAGGCGGCGATGCGTTCCTCCTGGAGCCTGTGGTATTCGGCGAGAAAGTTCCGGTAGGCCTTGGCGTGGCGGGGGAGTCTCTCGTCGTATTCGCCGAGGATGTCGTCGGAAAAGAGGAACTGGGTGTCGCAGCCGCTCCCGGATCCGAGGGACATGAGCAGCATCGAGGTGTTCCGCGACAGGAAGTCGGCGAGCCGGTGGGGCACCACTTCGAGTTCGGCGGCGTAGGCGCCTGCGCTTTCGAGCTCCTTCAGGCGGGCGTAGAGCCTCCGGGCCTCGGCGGCGGTCTTGCCGACGGCGCGGTATCCGGTCCAGGTGACGTGGCGGGGGACGAGACCGAGGTGGCCGACGACGGGAATGCCTTCCCGCGCCATGCCTTCGACGATCCAAGGGCTGGCGGAGCAGTAGACCGAGCTGGCCCCGAGCTCGAGGGCACGGAAACCGACGCGGACAGCCTCTTCGCGCGAGGCGAGTCCGTGCGGGGTCGAGCCCGAGAGGAAGCTGCCGGGCGCCGCCGCGACGAGCAGGG
>SLGN01000470.1 GCA_007123695.1 Verrucomicrobiales bacterium | reverse complement strand
CGTCACGCGATCGCGGCGTTCGAGGACCCAGCGGTTCACGCAGCCTTCGTTCGCCTGCGAAACGGTGGCCGCGAAGTCGGCGAGATATCCCCGCCCGTGCCGTGGCGGGGCGTAGGCGGTGCGGCGGTCGGCCGAGTCGAGGTCGGCATCGACGTGGATGGTGCCGGCGAGCAGGTCGAAGGCGATGGGGTCGCCGTCGCGCACCGCCGCGATGGGACCGCCCACGGCGGCCTCGGGGGCGCAGTGGACGCCGACCGCCCCGCTGGACACGCCGGAGACCCGCGTGTCGGAGAGCAGCGCGACCTTGCCCTTGAGTTCCGGCACGGCAAGGGCGGCGCTAGCGACGTGGACCTCGGGCATGCCGGCGGCGAAGGGGCCGCCGCCCCGCATCACGACGACATGGCCTGGCCGGATCCTGCCGGCGGCGGCTGCTTCGTGGACCTCGCGCGAATCTTCGAAGCAGATCGCGGTGCCGGAAAAGCGCGGCTCGTCGAGGGAGGAGACCTTGAAGACGACGCCGTCGGGCGCGACGTTGCCGAAGCAGACCTGGATGTCGGCGTAGGGCTTGAAGGGTGCGTCGTGGGCCGCGACGAGATCCTGCCCCGACGGCACCGCAGAAGCCTCGGCGAGGTTTTCGGCCAAAGTCTTCCCCGTCACGGTGAGGCAGCCGCCCTCGAGCAGTCCTCCGTCGAGCAGGTGGCGCAGCAGCATGGTGGTGCCTCCGAGGAGGTGGAGCTGGTGCATCGTGCCCGAGCCGCGCGGGGCGAAATTGCAGAGCACGGGAGTGCGGCGGCAGATCTCCTGGAGATCCCGCAGAGTGAACTCGACCTCGGCCTCGCGGGCGAGAGCGAGGAGATGGAGGACGCCGTTGGTCGAGCCGCCGATGGCGGCGAGGGTCGCGGCGGCGTTGGAGAACGCCTCGCGCACGAGGATGTCGCGCGGGCGGATGCCGCGCTCGAGCAGGTGGCGCAGGGCGAAGCCGACTCGGCGGCATTCCTCGCGCTTTTCCTCGGCCACGGCGGGCCGCGAGGAGGTGTCGGGCAGGCTCAGCCCGATGGCCTCCATCAGGATGCCCCAGGTGTTGAAGGAGGCGGCGATGCCGCAGCCGCCGGGACCGGGGCAGGCGGTGCGGATGATTTCCTCGGATTCCTCGTAGTCCATCGTCCCGTTGGCGGCGCGGGCGGCGGCGTCGTAGACGTCGAGGATGGTGGTGGGACGGCCCTTGTGGCAGCCGGGCAGGATGGACCCGCCGTTGACGATCAGCCCCGGGTAGTTGGTGCGGGCCAGGGCCATGGCGAAGCCGGGACCGTTCTTGTCGCAGTGGTGCAGCCCGACGATGGCGTCGTAGCAGTGCGAGGTGCAGACCAGCTCAGTGCCGTTGGCGATGTGGTTGCGCGAGGCGAGTGAGGCGCCTCCGCCCTCGTGGCCTTGCGTGATGTTGTCGCTGACCGGCGAGACGCCGAAGGGAAAGCCGACCAGCCCTGCCTCGGCGCAGCCCTCGCGGACGAGGCACGCCAGCTCGTGGGCGTGGACGTTGCAGAGGTTGCCGTCGAGCAGCGGCGTGCCGATGCCGACCTGGGCCTTTTCGAAATCCTCCTCGGAGAAGCCGAGCCCCCAGTAGAAGGCGTTGATGCCGCGTTGCCACCCCGAGGTGAGGCTGCGCGAGTTCCAGTTCATCGGTGTTGGGGACGAGGGCATCGGGCACTTTCGCTCCGGATCGCGGTTCCCGCAACGGGCTCCGGCAGAGTTCCCGCTACCGGGCGCGCCGCACCGGGCGCGCCGCACCGGGCGCGCCGCACCGGGCGCGCCGCAACGCGGCGGGGTCATTTCCGCCACGAGGCTCCGAGCCTCTCCCCGGGGCGCGGTGTCGCCATGCCTCCGCTCTCGGGCCAATGGACGAGCCATCGTTCGCCCTCCTGTCCTTCGGGCGCGAGGCGCAGAACGAGGCGGGCGCCGCTTTCCCTCGCCTCGACGACGACGGCGCCGTCTCCGGAGGCCCCGGCGGGGGCGGGCACGAAGTCCTCGGGCCGGGTCCAGCGCTCCTCTCCAGTGGCGGCGTCGACGACCCGGTTGGCCGGGCCGAGGCACTCCGCGCAGTAGCGGTTCGCGGGATGCCGGTAGACCTCCCGCAACGGGCCGCTCTGCCGCAGGACGCCCTCTTGGAGCATGGCGACGCGACCGGCCATGGCGAACACGTCGTCGGGATCGTGGGTGACGAGCAGGGCCGTCTGCCGCAGGCCCACGAGGATGTCCCGGATCTCCTCGCGCAGGCGCCAGCGCAGGGCCGGATCGAGATGCGAAAACGGTTCGTCGAGCAGGAGGAGGCGGGGCGAGGGCGCCAGAGCCCGGGCCAAGGCGAGGCGCTGCCGCTCGCCGCCGGAGAGCTCGTGCGGGTAGCGCCGTCCGAAGCCGGGCAGGGCAACGAGGGCGAGGCATTCCTCGACGCGGTCGCGAACTTCGCTGCGGGGTCGGCCGCGCAGACCGTAGGCGACGTTCGCCGCTGCGGTGAGGTGGGGAAAAAGCGAACCCTCCTGGAACACGAGGCCGAGGCGGCGGCGCTCGGGCGGGACTTCGCGGACGACTCCGCCGCCGGCCACGGGAACGCCGTCGAGACGCACCTCGCCTCCGTCGGGCGACTCCAGGCCCGCCGCGAGCCGCAGCAGCGTCGTCTTTCCGCTGCCGCTGCCGCCGACGAGGGCGAGGATCTCTCCTTCGAGCACGGCGAGATCGACGGCATCGACGGCGGGGGCGGCGGATCCGGAGTAGCGCCGGGACACCTGGCGGTATTCTAGGATGGGTGCGGATTCAGCCATGGCGGGTGTCCGGCCCGAGGCGCCGGTCGAGGATTGCGAGGGGAACGATGCCCACCACGACGATGAGCAGGGCGGGCACGGCGCAGGCGAGGAGACGCGCCTCGCTCGCGAGGCTGAAGGCCGTGGTGGCGAGGGTTTCGAAGCCGGCGGGGCGCAGGATCAGGGTCAGGGGCAGCTCTTTGAGCAAGTCGATGAAAAGGAGCATCGCCGCGGCGAGGAGCGGTCCGCGCAGCAGGGGCAGGTCCACGGCGAGGTAGGTGCGCAGCGGCGGCGCCCCGAGCACGCGCGACGCTTCCTCCACCGGCCGCCCGATCCGCTCGAGACCCGCCTCGGCCAGCTTCAGGGGGATGGCGAAGAAGCGGGCCGAGTAGGCGAAGCCGAGGGCGAGCAGCGACCCGCCCACCATCGGCACAAGGGGCAGGTGGAGGCCGTCGATGGCGCCGGTGACGGACAGGATGCCGACGGCGACAACCGCGCCGGGAATGGCGTAGCCGAGCGCGGCGAGTCCGGCGAGGGCGCGGCGCGGCCGGGTCTGGCGCAGCCTCGCGGCATAGGCGAAAAGGGCTGCGGCGAGAGTGGCGGCGAAGGTCGCTCCGGCGGCGAGGGCGAGGCTTTGCCCCAACTTCAGGCCCTCCGGCAGGCCGAAGCCATGAGAGGAAAGGTGGAGCCAGGCCCAGTGTCCGAGTCTCGCCACGGGGTAGACGAAGCCGAGCGACACGGGTACCAGGCAGGTCGCCGCCGCGAGCAGCGCCGCGCCGGGGCCGAGGCG
>SLGN01000039.1 GCA_007123695.1 Verrucomicrobiales bacterium | reverse complement strand
TCCGGCTCGGCGCGCCCTGTGCCTCGGACGAGCAACTCGAGCGCGCGCTGGACGCGGTCGGGGCCCTCGACCTCGTCCGTGGACTGCCAGACGGACTGGACACGCTGATCGGCGACCGCGGCGCACGCCTGTCCGGCGGCCAGCGCCAACGGATCGCCCTGGCCCGGGTCCTGCTCCGTGACCGGCCCATCCTCGTCCTCGACGAAGCGGTCAGCCACCTCGACCTGCTGGCCGAGCGCGACCTACACCGCGCCTTCGAAGCGTCACGCCGCGGGCGGACCACCGTCGTCATCGCGCACCGCCTGTCGACGATCCGCGCGGCGGACCGCATCGCCGTGCTGGAGGGCGGACGACTCGCCGACGTCGGCACCCACGAAGAACTCGCGGCCAGACCCGGCTACTACCGCGACGCCATCCTCGCAGAGGCCGGAGAAGGAGAGGGGGCCGCCGCATGAAGCCGCACGATTCCCCGCCGCCGGATTCCGCCCGGTCTTCGCGTGCCGAAACGCCGGGCGTGGCCGGCATCGTCGACCACCAGACCATCTCGCGTCTCCGCGCCGCGAAAGGCGAGGAGCCCGAGAGGAAACAGGCGCCCCTCTCCTTCGCCCTGATCCGGCGGCTCTTCCGCTTTGCCGGGCCCTACCGGCGCAAGATCACCGGGCTGTTCCTCGTCGTCGCCCTGCGGGCCATGCAGATCCCCGTTCTCGCCTGGGGCGTGGGCGCCATCATCAACGGACCGGTCGAACGCGGCGACCTTGCCGGACTCGGCTGGAGCGTCGCCGCCTACGCCGCCTTCGCCATCTTCACCGAGCTGACCTTCCGATACCGCATCAAATGGGCCCTCGAATTCGGCGAGGCCGTCATCCACGACCTCCGCGCCGCCATGTTCCAACGGTGGCTCGGGCTGACGATGGGCTACTTCAACCGCCAGCCCGTCGGACGCCTCATCAGCCGCCTCACCGGCGATGCCGAAAACGTCCGCGTCGGCGTGCAGAACGTGCTTTTCGTCTCCCTCGTCCAAGGCGGGCAGATGCTGGGCTGCGCCGTGCTCATGGCCCTGGCGGACTGGCGCCTCTTCCTCGTCGTGCTCGGCGTCGCTCCGATCGTCTGGGGGCTCAATCTCTTTTTCCGGAGGCGACTCGGCGACGCCTACCGGCGCCAGAGCGAGAGCTTCAGCCGCATCACCGCGACCATGGCCGAGAGCGTCGGCGGCATCCGCGTGACCCAGAGCTTCGGACGCGAACGGGTCAACGCCGACCACTTCCGCGCCCTCGTCGAGGACCACGCCCGCTACAACTTCGCCTCGGCCCGGCTCGGGGGCACCTTCCTGCCGCTGCTCGAGCTCAACGCCCAGCTCTTCATGGCCCTGCTCGTCGTCGTCGGGGGCGGTTTCGTCCTCGATCCCCACGATCCCATGCCCGTCGGCAGCATGGTCCAGTTTTTCTTCCTCGCCGGTCTGTTCTTCAGCCCCGTCACCGTGCTCGGAAACATGTTCAACGAAGCCCTCTCCGCCATGGCCGGAGCCGAGCGGGTCTTCTCCGTCCTCGATACCCAGCCCGAGTGGACCGACCCGGCCGACGCCGTCGCCCCGGACCACCTCGAGGGCCGCGTCGAACTGCGCGACGTCGATTTCGCCTACGAGCCCGGCCGCCCCGTCCTCCACCGTGTCAGCTTCACCGCCGAGGCCGGCCAGTGCATCGCCATCGTCGGCGCCACCGGCAGCGGCAAGAGCACCGTGGCGGGCTTGATCGCCAAATTCCACCTCCCCGACGAAGGCGCCGTCCTCGTCGACGGGCACGACACCCGCACTCTCTCCAGCGCCTGGCTCCACGCCCGCCTCGGCATCGTCCCGCAGCAGAACCACCTCTTCGGCGGCAGCATCCTCGAAAACATCCGCGTAGTGCGCCCCGGCGCGACGCGCGAGGAAGTCCGCGAATCCCTCGACCGGCTCGGCTGCCTCGACGCCATCGAGGCCATTCCCGCCGGACTCGACGCCGAAGTCGGCGAACGGGGCGCCGGTCTTTCCCTCGGGCAAAGGCAGCTCGTTTGCTTCGCCCGGGCCCTCGTCGCCGATCCCCGCATCCTCATCCTCGACGAGGCCACCAGCGCGATCGACCCGCTCACCGAGGCACGCACTCAGAAGGCCATGCGCCTCCTCATGGCGGGACGCACCAGCTTCGTCCTCGCCCACCGTCTCAGCACTCTCCGCCATGCCGACCGCATCATCGTGATGGGCGGGGGCAGGATCATCGAAGAGGGAGATCCGGAGACCCTGCTGGGCGCCGGCGGTGCCTTCGCCGACCTGTGGGAGCGGGCCGTCAGATGATGCCAACGCCTTGGTGCCAGACCGCAGAATCCGAGGGCCGAATCCGGCGCGTGCTTTCCCGGCCTCACTCGGCGGCGTATTCCTGCCAGCGCTGCTCCGCCGCATCGGCGTCGGCGGGCCCCTCGCTCACGACGATCCGGTAGCGCAACACCACCGTTTCTCCCGGCCCGATCCGCCAGGCCTTCTCCTGCACCGGCACGTAGTTGAAAAACACCTTTCCGTCGTTCCAGGTGCGGATGCGCTGCGGAGCATCGTGATTCTCCGGGTGGCAGAGGATCGTCACCGTCGCGTCGCTTTCGTCTCCGCCTTTGCGCGGGCCGTGGATGGACACCCAGCGCGCCCGCGTCGCATGGCTGTCGGCGCGCCGCAGACCCTCCGAAGTCAGGTAGTCGCTGTTCTCCTTGTCCCAATGGAGAGGAGCCCGGTAGGCGATGCCGCCTCCGTAGCGGTAGTCGGGCAGCTCCAGCGGCTTGTCGGTCACGTTCTTCTGTTCGACCACATAATCGACGAGGTAGTCCCCGCCCGACAGCGCGGCGTCCACCGAGAGGCGTTCCTTGAGAACCACCCTTGGCTCCGCAGCTGGGCCCTTCGGATAGGAAACCTGTTCCAGCTCCGCAGTGAAGCCGGCCGGCCGGATTTCGGCGATGCCCGAATGCCGCACCCGGCCCGTTTTCCCCTTCAGGTTCCAGAAATCGATTTCCTTGCCGTCGTGCTCCGTGCGGACCCAGGCGTGCCAGAGACCGAGATGGTGGTAGTGGTCGTCCGGGTGGATTCCGGTGACCTCGCCCCCGCCCGGAGCGTGCAGCGGGTGGATGAAGCCGCTGCGCCGGTAGATCGGATCCACCCCCTCCGGAGGCGGCACTTCCGCCGTGTGGTAGGTGAGCACCGGCAGTTCGCCGCAGACGATCGCCACCGTCCCGTCCGTTTCCTGAACGGAGATCTCCGAAGCGGCGACAGGAGTGTCTCCCGGCAGCACCAAAAGAGCGCCCATCGCAGTGCAGAAAAAGGACGGGAGCAGGCGAGGGGAAGCGGAAAAAGCGGAAAGGGAAGCAGATCGGTTCATCATGGCAAGACCTCAGAATGAGCCCTTTCCGTTTCACTGTCGAGTCCGTTCACCCGCTATTTTGCCGACCCCAACTCCAATGGTAAATCGCCCACACAATCCCAATCCAATCCACCGAACCCCATCAAAATCCAACAGACATCCAAATCAAATTAAAAGCCTGGCTATAAATCAAATTGAAAGCCTGGCTATT
>SLGN01000026.1 GCA_007123695.1 Verrucomicrobiales bacterium | reverse complement strand
GTCCCTGAGTGACCGGCCCCGGTGTCACCTGCCCCGGTGTCACCTGCCCGATGTCTCCGGAGAATGCCGCCGCCGGCACCGCAACTCCGTAGGTGTTTCCCCCGTCCAGCGACACCTCGACCCCGACGTGACAGGGCTGGCCGCTCGGGTTCGCCAAGTCGTAGGTGATCTCGACCCGGTGCGAACCGGGAACTTGGACGGCCCGGACATTGCTGACCTGCGGCGCGGCGGAGGCTGCACCAGCGACAATGGACGCAAGCACGAACGCGAAAGCGGTGAGGGCGGTTCTCATAGAGCGCAGAATCAGCGGTTCATAGTTCACTGTCTCGATCCTTCCCCATTTCCTCCCGTCCTCAATGGGGAGCAGTACCCAAAAAAATGGGGAACTCTACCCACTTTTCCCCGCTCGCCATCCTTCCCACATTTACCGATCCCCCGCATCACCCACCGGGAGGGGCAGGATTCTCGGGACGATGCGCCGTTCCGAGAGCAGGTTGCCGAGCAGGCTCGCGGCGGAGCGGTTCCCCGGATCGGCGCGGACGAGCGAGGCGGCGACCGCGATGGCCGAGGACTCCTCGCCCGCGCTCCAAAGCTGCATCGCGGCATACCACTGGCTGCGGAAGAACCGCTCTCCCGCCGGTCCGTCGAGAACGGCGGCCTCAGCCGAGCCCGCGATTTCCACCGATCCGGAAGCAGGCGCAGCGACTTCCTGCCCGTCCCCATCCTCAACCCCCAGACCAAAAAGAACGCCCGCCACCAAGCCAAACAAGCCCAAGGCACGGCCAAGCCGGAGGCCCGAGGAACGGCAAGCCAATGGATCGGGAAGTCGGCAACAATTTTTGGGCATCGGCGGGAAAAGCGGTTCTCGGGTCCCGAGACTTACGTCGGACCGTTTCCTCCCGCCTTCAATGGGGAGCAGTACCCACAAAAACCGGGAACACTACCCATCCCCCTCGTTTGCATCCGGGTGGACGGTCCCTACGATTCAAGAAGCGCCCCGAGTCCGGCGAGCTGGAGATCCCCGAGGCTGTTGGCGACGAGCGCGGCGCCGCCGAAGTCGAGGTGGGCGGTGACTCGGTTGGGCACGACGACGCAGGCGATGCCGGCGGCGCTCGCGGCGAGGAGGCCGTTGCGCGAGTCCTCCAGCACGAGGGCTTCGCCCGGCGCCACCCCGACGGCCCCGGCGGCGGCGAGGAAGAGGTCGGGCGCGGGCTTGGGCTCGGCGACGTCGTCGAGACAGCGGGTCGCGGCGAAGCGCTCCAGCAGCCCGAGACGGGAAAGATGGCCCTCGACCCAGCTCCGGGGCGAACTCGAGGCCACGGCGCAGGGCACCCCGGCGGCAGTGGCCTCGTCGAGCAGGGCGACCACGCCGGGCAGCGGCCCGAGGCTCCAGACCCGCTCCAGCGCCCGCCTTTCCCGCCACCGGTCCCGCTCGGGCCAGTCGATGGCGTAGCCGACGAGCGACTCGAGGTGGGCCTTGGGGTCGAAGCGGTTGAAGTCGCTGCCGACGCAGGCGGCGTAGACCTCGAGGGGCAGTTCGTGGCCGTGCTCGCGGTAGTCTTCGCGCCAGGCTTCGTAGACGGGGCCCTCGGTGTCGAGGATGAGCCCGTCGAAGTCGAAAAGCAGAGCGCGCAGGGGCATGGCCTGTCGAAAATTTCAGCCCGCCGCCGCCTCGACGGCCCGGTCGGCGATGCGGAAGAAATCGTTCTCGGGGGCGTAGCCGAGGACGCTGCGCGCCCGGGTGATGTTGATCTCGAAGGGATGGTAGTCGGGGCAGCGGATCTCCACGGTGGACCGTCCGAGGCGGCCGGAGAGGTAGTCCGCCGCGACGCGGTAGTCGAAGGGCGCAGGCGCCGCGACGTTGAAGGCCTGCCCGTTGGCGGAGGGATTGCCGAGCATCAGGCCGAAGGCCTGCATGACGTCGTCGATGTGGACGATGTGTCGCCGCAGGGGCACGCCGGCGGCGTCGGTCAGGATGGGGATTCGCTCCTCGCCGGCCTCGACGAGGGCGAGAATCTCGTCGGTGATCTCGCCGAAGCCGTGCCCGGGCTCGGCCGGATCGACGTTGCGGAGCAGGGAGAAGTGGCGCAGCAGGTCGTCGCCATCGCAGACCCAGGAGGAACGGAGCACCGTCACCGGCACTCCATACTGCACCGCATACTGCTGGGCCATGGTCTCCTCCATCACCTTGGAAAAGGCGTAGTAGCCGGGATAGGCGGCGAGAGGGTGGTTCTCGTCGATGGGGATGGGCTGGGGGTGGAACCAGATGCCGTAGGCGGCGTCGCCGCCGAGCAGCAGGAACTGCTCGACGCCTTGGCGGCGGCAGGCTTCGAGGACGTGGAAGGTGCCCTTGACGCTGACGTCGAAGAAGGTGGCGGCGTCCTCCTTGGCGGTGGCCAACTGCACGACGAGATCGGCCCCGCGCACCGTCTCCTCGACCGCCGCGGGATCGACGATGCTGCCGCGGATGGAGGTCACGCCCGGTCCCTCCACCGGCGTGCGGTGGACGAGCGCCCGCACCGGCCAGCCCCGGTCGGCCAGCATGGCGACGGCGCGGCGGCCCAGTTTTCCGGAAGCTCCGAAGATGGCGACGGTCTTGTCCATGAAGATGCGGGGTGTGGGGTGCGGGGTGCCTCAGAGCAGCTCGTCGTCGCTTTCGTAGTCAACTTCGCGCACGCGCTTGCGGTCGCGCATGGTCTCGACGTTCTTGCGGATGAGGTCGGCGAGCGCGAGCCCCCCGGAGATGCCGTTGAGAACGACCGTCGGCGTGCTGCGGTCGGAGGTTTCGAGAATGATGCGGCTCAGTCCGAAGATCCGGAAGTGGAGCGGCATCTCGATGCGCATGTCCTTGACCCGGTAGAGTTCGAGGACCTCGATCTTGCGGTGGAGCACCCCGAAGGAGTGGCGGAAGCGCTCGCAGGTGAGCTCGTAGTTGTCGAAGCGGGTCGCCACCGCCTTGCAGAGCCAAGGCAGCAGGCAGACGACCCAGGCTGCGGCGATCGCGGCAAAGGCGAGCGGCCCCGTGAGCACCGCAGTCAGCAGGGCGGCGACGGTGAGGGCGATCGCGAAGACGATCCCGAGAAAGAGGGAGGGGAGATGGAGAATCTGCGAGGGGGTGCCCTTCCAGAGAGTTTGTTCGGAGTCCATGGCGCTTCGGCGGGGGTAGATTGTCGGCAGTCTGCCACGTCCCGGCGAGACGCGCGACCCAAAAAGCCCGCGCCCCCCTGGCTCATCTTCCGAACCCCGATGGCCGGACTGCGCCAGATACGCGGGAGGGAGTCACGGACCTGCCACTGGTTCGGGATGACGGCGAGGGAAAGGGGCTGCGGGGCGGGCGAAGCAATCAAGCGCTTCAGCGCGTCTCGGAGCCCGGGCGTGGGTCGCGGAGTCTCCGAAACGACCTGAAGGTCGGGACTACTTTCAGCTGCCGACACGGGCAAAGTAGTCCAGCGCTTCAGCGCGTGGCGGTGGCCGGGCGTGGTTCGCGGAGTCTCCGCCAACGACCTGAAGGTCGGGACTACTTTCAGCTGCCGACACGGGCAAAGTAGTCCAGCGCTTCAGCGCGTGGCGGTGGCCGGGCGTGGTTCGC
>SLGN01000447.1 GCA_007123695.1 Verrucomicrobiales bacterium | reverse complement strand
GAAGCCGAGATCGATGTCGCGGTCCTCGTCCGACCCGTGCTCCCGCGCGGCCTCGTCGAAATCCTTGCCGGCGAGAAGCTCTCGCCGCACCTCGCGCAGCGCGAAGTAGGCCTCGCGGGCGGCTTCGTGGCTGCGCGGTTCGATGAAGAGCTGGCTCACGCGCACCTCTTCGTCGGAGAGGTAGCGCTCGATGTTTTCCTGGTAGAAAGCCTCCAAAGCTTCCTCCGTGGCCTGTTCGGGCACCTCGACCTCCGCGTCGATGAGCCGGTCCACGAGAAGGCTGCTGCGCAGCTTTGCGAGAATGGTGCCGCGGTCGCCGGGGTTGAAGCCGGTGTTGTCGTAGAAGTTCTTTTCCCCGCCGTGCTCCTCTTTGAGCTGCTCGAAGCGAGACTCCACCTCCGCGTCGTCGACCGGCCCGAAGCGCTTCGTCGATTCCTGCTCGAGCAGGGTGCGGTTGACCACGTTGTCGCGGGCATACTCGCGCAGCTCGGCGTCGCGGTCGCAGCAGACGACCTCGCCGAGGCGTTGGTAGTGCTCCTTGAGCGATTCGAATTCCTCCTCGAAGATTTCGTCGGCGACGGTCTCGCCGTTGATGTTGAATGCCATGGTTGGAAGGTGGCGCAGTTTCGGACTTCGCGCAATCGGCGTCAGCGCCGCAGGTCGTAGCAGACGAGGCGGGCGGGATTGCCTGCCATGTCGGGCTCGTGCTGGGCGACGTAGAGGAGCCCCCGGTGCAGGACCGGGAGCGACCAGGTGGCGCGGGCGGTGAAGAGCTGGGTGCGGTCGATTTCTTCGACGCCTTCGGGGCTGAGCCGGAGGATGCCGAGGGTCCCGAACTCGCCGAGCGCCCAGCTGCGCCCGTCGGCTTGGAGCAGGCTGCCGCGGAAATACTTCATGCGGTAGTCCCGGCCTCCGGGACCGGGGATGGACCATTCGGGATCGGCTTCCCACATCGTCTCGCCGGTTTCCGCCGAGACGGCCTGGAGCGAGGCGTCGGGCTCGTTGCGGCCTGGGAAGCCGTAGATCACGCCGTCGAGGACGAGCGGGGTCATCCAGTGCATGCCGAAGCGGGGATTGCGCCAGAGTTCCTCCCATTTCAGATCCTCGCCGAGCCGGAGCATGACGCCGCCCTTGTCGTAGGAGGCGGAGAGGAAGACCCGGTCTCCGTCGAGGACCACCGGGGTGGAGCCATTGACGCTCTCGTACTTGTCCGGACGCCACGGGAAGGCGTCGAGCAGGGCGCCGGTGTCGGGATCGATGCAGAGCAAACCTCCGGCGGGCGGATCGCTGTCGTCGCCGGCGAACACGAGGAGGCGCGGGCTGCCCCGCAACGTCGCGACGAGGGGCGAGGCGTAGCCGGCCTGCCAGTCGTGCCGGGTGCCCCAGGCGAGGCGTCCCGTCGCGAGGTCGAAGGCGGCGACGGCGAGTCCGTCGGAGGTGCCGAGGGGCACGACGACCGTTTCCCCGTGGACGAGGGGAGCGCATCCGTGCCCGAAGAAGTAGGGCAGGCGGTCGAATTCGTCGGCGAGCTGCCTTTGCCAAAGAAGAGTCCCGCTGGCGAGATCAAGGCAGCTCAGGGTGCTGGCGACGCCGAGGACGAGAACCCGGCCCGAGTCGATCACCGCGCTGGCACGAGGGCCGTTGTTGAAGCCGTAGCGGTCGCGGTATTCCACTGGATAGCGGAACTGCCAGTGCTGGCGGCCCGTCTCGGGATCGAGAGCCTGCACGACCTCCTCGTCGCCGAAGCGGTTGAAGACCACGAGACGGTTTCCGGCGATGGCCGGCGTCGTGTAGCTGTTCCCCTTTTCCATCTCCCAGACCTTGGCGGGGCCGCCTTCGGGAAAGCGCTCCAGGAGATGGGTCTCGGGCGAGACGGCGTTGTCGTCGGGGCCAAGGAAGCGGGGCCAGTCCGAAACGGTGGCTTCGGAGTCGAGGGGGCGCGGCGCGGCATGGAAGACGAGGCCGGGAAAGCTCTCGGGCTCGGAAGCTTCCGGCGCGGGCGGAGCTTCGACGAATTTCGGCGGCGCCGGATCGGTGAAGTCGGAGGCGAGGGCCGCCGAACAGGGCGGGAGGAACGCGAGGATCGCACAGTGCCGGAAGGGGATCGGAAAGGGCATGGGGCGGAGGAGCGGGGCGTCGGGAAAGGGCGGGAGGGCGAGGCGAGGTTGGCGCCTGCCTCCGGAAGGTGTGGATTTTTTTCCAGTCTACGTCCTTTGTAGCATCCCTGCCAAGGCCGGATCGCGGGCCGCTCGGCGCTCAGGGGCTGAAGTTCAGGAGGCCTTCGATCAGCTCGAAATAGGCGAAGCCGGCGCGGAGCACGAGCCAGGCCACGAGGGCGAGAACTCCCCAGTAGAGCAGCTTGGGCGTCCACTCGGCGAGCTGATCCATCGCCTCGGCGGCGGCCTCGGCGTAGTGGAGGCTCCATTCGGACAGTTCGCGGTCGAGCTGGCCCGAATCCTCCGCCGCCGCCATGCCGCGAACGAACTCGGGAGGAAAGGCGGCTGGATCGACGAGAAGCGCCTCGGCGAGGGGTTCGCCCGCGGCCACGACCGAGGCGCCCTCGCGTCCCGCCCGGCCGATGAGTCCGCTGCCCGCCGCCCGCGCGGCGCCTTCGAGCGAGGTGCTCATGGTGCGGCCCGAGAGCAGAAAGATCCCGAAGACCTGCGAGAAGCGCTCCATCGAGGAAGCGACGCGGGCTTTTCCCAGCAGGGGAATCCGCCGTAGCAAGGCGTCTGCCCGCGGATCCCGGCGCCCGAGTCGGACGAGAGCCCAGCCCGATGCGATCGCCACGGCGAGAAAGGCCCAGAGCGTCAGCATGGACCATCCGCTCGCAGAAAGGGCTTCGCGGAAGATGCCTTCGGGCGCCTCGCCGTCGAGGCGGAAGGACCCGAACACCGTCGAAGCCAGGGTGGAGACGGGTATGGCGAGATGCACCAGCAGCAAGGGGTAGGCGAGACCGCGCAGGATGCGTCGGCGGGTACGGTCGAGCCGGCGGAAGTATTCGGCGAGATGCCCGAAGCCCGCCTCCAGCCTGCCGCCCGACTCGGCGGCCTCGATCACCTCGCGCTCCAGCGGGGAGACGAGCGCCCCGGCCGAGGAGAGCGCTCCGGCAAGGCTGCGTCCCTCGCGGATTCCCGCGAGGAAGGACTCGTAGAGCTTCCGTTCGGCGGGAGGCAGCCGTGGCTGGGCGAGAAGCGACTCGCAGGCCTTCTCCATGCCCATGCCCGACCGCGCGTATTTCGCGAGGTTCGCATGCACTTGGGCCTTGGCCTTTGCGGAGAGACGCGCCATGGCTCAGTGTGCCACCGGTTCGGCGCTGCGGGAAGTCAGAAGTTCGGGAGGCCGGGAGGACGCTCCGAGAGACGGCGGAATTCCTGCTGCTCGTAGGGGGTCTTCGCCTCGTCTTCGGTGATGCCGCCCACGATCTGGACTTCGCCGTTGCCGAGGTTCTTCAGCTGCGGCCGGTTCGCCCCCTTCTCGTAGAGGGTCTGCTGCCGCATCGGCTCGCCGTCGATGCTGATGATCGTGTAGCGGTAGGCCTGGGGGCTGGTCATGAAGAGGATGTGGAGCTGGTTGCGCGAGTCGATCATCTGGGTGGGCG
>SLGN01000566.1 GCA_007123695.1 Verrucomicrobiales bacterium | reverse complement strand
TTTGGGGCTGTTTGGGGCTGATTGGGGCTGATTGGGGCTGATTGGGGCTGGCCGCCTTCGAGAGTCTGGAGACCGTCGGTCCATCCCCACGCGGGTGGGGAAAACGCTGGTGGAATCAACCACTTACGACCATAACTTCCATAAGAACGACCCGAAATTTCACGAGATCCCCGATTTTTCCACGTCGAAAATTCTCTCAAAACGGCCATTCGGCCATTTGTTCGGGAGTGGGCGGCGGTTCACCGGGCTTCTCCAGCACGAGCGGGATGCCGGCGATCTCGATCTCGTCGCGTCCGCTTGCCCCGAGCGGTCCGTGCCGCTCGATCAGGTAGCCTTGGCAGTTGGGGGCGGAGCTGACGACAAGCACGCCGAAGTCGGCGGGCGCGTTGCGAAAGATGTAATCCATCACTTTCGCATGGGTGCGCGGATTGAGGGTGCCGACGAAAACGTTGGGGCGCGGCTCGATGAACCAGCGCTTCAGCATCCACCGGATGGCGTCGGGGGTGTCGTTGGCAACAATGACGGTCATGGGCACATCCGCTCACGCCGCGTCCTTCGGCGATGCGACGAGCAGCTTGAGATCCTCGGGCATCCGCTTGAGGAGGCGGGTGGACTCGATCCGCTCCTTCAGCTTCTTGCGGGCGAGCCTGCCGTCGTCGCGAGGATCGACGGAGATCGCCTCAAAGGCGGCGGGCCAGCTCGTCTCGTGCTTGTAGAGGTCGGCGACGTCGTAGATGAAGGGCAGCGTGCCGGCGTCGTGGACGAAGCCGAGTTGGGGCAGGAAGCCCATGGAGCAGACCACGGCGGCAGTCAGGGCGTAGAGGCTGGCGTTGGCGGCGGAGAGAGCGCGGTTGATGCCGTCGGCGGTGTCCCAGTTCCTTGTCCAGAAGAGGGGCGTGTTGCAGTCGGCGCAGGCCTTGACGGCAGCATGGGTGAGCGAGGTGCCTGGGCCGAGGACGAGGGCGCTCACGGTCGCCACGGGGATTCGGACGACAGAGCCGTCCTTGGCGATCCACTTCACGCTGGAGTCATCGACTTCGAGGCGACCGTGCTCAAGATAGAGCGGCGTCCAGCGATCCTTGGCGGTCGCGAGCGTGTCGAGCGGGGGCTTTTCGAAGATGGGCATGGCCGCAACGCGCTGAAGCGCTGGACTACTTTGCCCGTGTCGGATGCCGAAAGTAGTCCCGACCTTCAGGTCGTTGCGGAGACTCCGCGCCGCACGCCCGGGCCCGAGACGCGCTAGCAAGGGCGGTGAATTCCGGACTCCGGAAGGCGGCGCGAAAGGCGAGAAGCAGGTTTGCGCTTGGAGGCAGCAAGGGCAGCAAGGGCATCGAACAGCTTCTTCATATCGGCGCTTTCGATCACCCTTCCCAAGCGCTGAGCTCGTCGTCGTCAAGCGGGTCAAAAAAAGAGGAGTCCACCGTCAACGATCCGGCGAAGCGTCCCGGTCGCCTCACCGGCGGCGATTCAGGAATCGGAACGAGCCGCACTTTCGGTACGCCTGCCTTGGCGATGATGATGTCTTCGCCTTGGCCTGCCAACCGAACGAGACGCGACAGATGAGTTTTCGCATCACTGATGTTGAAGACTTTGGCCATGCCAAAAAGTGGACCGATCCTATCGCTCACAAGGCTTCGAAATAGCCGTCAGGGACCGATTCCGGCGTTGCAGACCGACTCGACTCCGCCGATCCCCGATGGTGGCGCACGGGCCGGGCGGCGAAGGAACGCTGCTGGTAGGAAAGCGGGGAGTCGTGGAGGAAGAAGTCGCCCTCGGCGGCGTCGGCGGTCTTGGGCTCTTCCCAGCGATCCAAGGTGGCGGGGTCGAGGGGCGGTCGCTGGTCCCACTCGGCGAGGCGGGCGAGCAGCGCGGAGAGAGCCTCGTCGGGCGTGGGGGCGACGGTTGGCGAAAGCGGCAGGGCGGGCAGGCAGGCCTTGCGCCCGAACCACACTCCCCAGGCCGGGTCCGCGAGGGCTTCGGCGGCAGCTTGGATCGTCGCGGCGTCGCCGGTCAGCACGGCGGCGAAGCGGGCGTCGGTGAGGTAGGTGCGCGAGGTGGCGACAGTTCGTTTGTCGGGCGTCCTCCACCGCATGCCACCAGATTTCGTTTTCTCGGCGACAGGAGGAATGTTGAGCCTTCCTTCCGGCGTATCGGGATAGCCCCCGCCGACGGTATGGAAATCGACGAGGCGCTGCACGGGGAGCTCGCGGTGCCGAGCGTCCAACCCTCTCGCCTTGGGCAGGCGGTAGGCGGTGACGCGCAGGGCGGCGAGGGGCGCGAGGCGGTCGGTCTCGGCTTCGTCGTGCTTGTCGATGCGCAGGGCGGCGGCGAGGAGACCGAGCAGCCCGCTCTTCACGGGAAAGGCCTCGGTTTCGCGTCGCTGGAAGCGCGAGGAGACGCCCCACGCCTGCAAGGGACCGTCGAGGAGGATGGCGAGGCTGGCGGGATCAGACATCGTCGGCGAGGAGTTGATCGAGGAAATCGGCGAGTGAAACGAGGGACTTGTCTTCCTTTTCCTCTCCGAGCCAGACTTCGACGTCGTGCTCGATGCCCCAGACCGCCTTGAGGCGCGCGAGGTGATCCTTCATCTTCGTGGAGGAAGCGTCGAGCAGTCCCGAGCCGTTGGCTTTGGCGGGTTCCTCGAAGGCGTTGACGAGCTGGAGCGGCTGCCCCGTGGACTTGCGCACGCCGAGGACGGCTTCGGGCAGGGTGGCACCGTTCATGGAGTTCTTCCGCGCGCTGGGCACGGCGGTGAGGACGGCGGAGAGGAAGGCGCGAAGAATGTCGCGCCGCTGCTCTGCGTCGAGAGCGCCGAGATGGGCATGGTCGGCGAGCAGGTCGAGATCGACGGCGGCGTAGCGGTAGTAGGTGGCGGAGTTGAACTCCAGCGTGCCGATCATGCCGGCCCCGGCGTCTTCGGCGTCGGCCTTTCGGTCGTCGACGGCGGAGAAGAAATCGATCTCGTTTCCGGTCTCGTGGGTCGAGAGCGCATGGGAGAACATCGCGGCGCCTTCGACGTTGAGGGTGGCGTCGTTGGCGACCATGCGCCCGAACAGCGCGATGTCGGCGGCGTCGAGTCGCTGGACTTTCCTGGCAGCGTCTTTTGGTGCCTTGCCATCCACGACCGCCTTGGCGATTTGCTCGATCTCGGAGGGCGAGAGGTAGACGGCGGTGGTGACTTGGTTGGGGTCTTTCCCGTCGATCTTGCTGAAGGTCTCGCAAACGGCTTTGGCGCTCTCCGTCGCTTGCTCCTCGGACTGTCCGACGGCAACGAAGGCTTTTCGGAAAGGTTCGCCGAGGAAGCGGCTGCGGATGCCGGAGAAGGTGTCGGCGGGAGCGGTCTCGCGGGCGGCCAGCCGCGTCGCCCGCTTGAGGCACTGACTGGAGAGGCGGGCGCGGTTGACGCCGCCGAAGGTGGCCGATTTCGGGGAGCCCACGTCGTCGCGGTTGAGGCAGGTGACGGGGAAGGACTGGAGGATGTGGAGTTCGATGAGGTTCATGCGAGTTGAATTTGAGATTTGAGATTTGAGATTTGAGATTTGAGATTTCAGAGCGGGCCGTGCTTGCGTTCGTATTCGAGGCGCATGGGGTGGTCGGCGGGCAGA
>SLGN01000439.1 GCA_007123695.1 Verrucomicrobiales bacterium | reverse complement strand
GTCCGTTCGATGCAAAAGAAATCCTGATCTGCTCGTATTCCTTCGCGAGCCTGCATCAGGATGAGATTCGCAGCATTCCGCTCGATCTCGCGGTCATCGACGAAGCCCACAAGCTCCGCAACTGCTACCGGCCGGCGAACAAAACGGGACAACGGATTCGCTACGCGCTGGAGCCCCGGAAAAAAGTCCTTCTCACCGCGACACCGCTCCAGAATTCCCTTCTCGAGATCTATGGCCTTTCGACCCTGATCGACGAAAACCTCTTCGGCGAAAAGACCGCGTTCTCCTCGCAATACATGCGGGCCGGCGCCGACCTCGAACCCCTGCGCCAGCGTCTGCGGCATTTCTGCAAACGCACCCTGAGGCGGGATGTCAGCGAGTACATCAACTACACGGAGCGGCGTGCCCTGACTCATCCCTTCGAGCCCACCGATCAGGAACAGGCCTTCTACGACGCCGTCTCCGTCTTCATCCAGCGCGGCGACCTCTACTGCCTCCCCGAGAGCCGCCGGCATCTTCTCGTTCTGATTCTCCGAAAGCTCCTGGCCTCCTCGGTCGAGGCGATCATCGGCACGCTTCAGTCGCAACAGTTGCAGGAGGAACTGAAGGAGCAGATCGAATCCCGCCTCGCCGACACGCGGAAATCCCTGCTCGAACACTTCGACGAGGATGTGCACGACCGCCTCCGTCTCGAACTCGCCGAGACCGAGCTACGGCTCGAGGTTCGGAGCCCGCCAGTATCCCGTCCGTCCATCTGGATCGACTCGAGGCGGCTTCGCTCCGCCACGGAGAGGCCAGCCTCCATCAGTCCATCGAGCGCAACAACCGCCATTTCCGGCGAGCCGTTGAGCAGATCGACCGATGGGCCGACGACAAGATCCGTGGGTCCGAGAACGATCTCGCCCGCATCAAGGCTGAAATTAGAACGCTTCGCAACGAATTCCGCGTCGCCCAGACCCTGGAGAACCAACATCGCCTCCAGGAAGAGATCCTCCGCGCAGAGAAGCGGAAACGGCGCGCCCGACGCGAGATCGACGACATCGAGGACGAGATCGAGCGCCGCCGCGACCAGTTGATCGCCGAACTCCAAAGCCGCCTCAGCCGCAGGCAGTCCCGTCAGGATCTCTTCACGATCCGTTTCCAGGTCCGTTGAACCTTTCCCCAAGCGAATGCTTGCATCTCACATTCTTGAAGAAATGAGACGAAACGCTTGTTGTGCTCCACCGATGAGAGACAACTGCCGTTGTGGATCACTTTGAAAGAAATGTAAAAAACAATTGCGTTTATGGATCATTCGTGAGAAACAAAGCGCCTTCTGTCTCACTTTCCCGCTAGAATGATTGATAAATCCCAGATCCAGCTCGAAAAGGCCGTGGTTTATCACGAGGGACGCTTCCCGCCCGGGGAGCTCGATTACCCGCGGATCATCCAGGCCTTGATGGATGCCGGAGCGGCCTTGGCCCGCTACGACCAGGAGTTGACCCGCCTACACAACCGCGAGCTCTTTTTGGCCCCCCTCCGAAATCAGGAGGCCGTGCTCTCCTCCCGCATGGAGGGCACCATCAGCACGATTGACGAGATTCTCGAGTACGACTCGAGCGAGGCCGAGGATGGCCCCGCGATCAAAAACGTGAGGTCCGACGTGATTGAAACAGTCCTTTATCGCCGGACGCTCATCTATGCCCAGCAGGAAATGGCCGACGGACGGCCCCTCAACGCCACCCTCCTGCGGAGCATGCACCAGATGCTGCTCTCCTTCGGGCGGGGCGCTTCGAAAAATCCCGGTCAATTCAAAATCGAGCAGAATTACATCGGCGACGAGAGGTCGCGCATCGTCAGCTACATTCCCATCAGCCCCGAGAAGCTCCCCGAGGGGCTCGACCGCTTCTTCGCCTACATCGAGGGATCCAACCACCCCGAACTGATTCGCACGGCCCTCGCCCATTTGGAGTTCGAGGCTCTCCACCCTTTCCTTGACGGAAATGGCCGGATCGGGCGCATGCTCATCACCCTGCTCCTCTGGTCCCGGGGGGTGATCTCATCGCCCCACTTCTTCATCAGTCGTTACATGGAGGAGCACAAAGACGACTACATTCGCTGCATGCGGGCCGTCTCGGGCGAGGACGACTGGACCGGCTGGATCCTGTATTTCCTCGACGCCGTGAAGTCGCAATCCGAGTACAACCTCCAGGCGACCCGCCGGATCGGCGACCTCTACGAGGAGATGAAGGGCGTTTTCAGTGACGTGACCGGGTCAAAACACGCCATCGCCCTGCTCGACGCGGTCTTCTCCGTCCCCGTCTTCCGGAACCAGCAGATCGCGGCCCGTTCCGGCATCCCGCCTGCCAACGTCAACCGCTACACCAACGCCCTCCTCGCGTCCGATTGCCGCCTGTTGCGCATCGCCCGCCGCGGTGCCGGGCGTCGGCCCGCGATCTATTCCTTCGAGCCCCTTCTCGAAATCATCCGCTCGTGACCCATTCGCCGTGATCCCTGACCCATCGCCGAATCGACCCAAGTTATCACGGTTTATTCTTTTTTTGTAAAATGGGGTAAACTCGCTAGCTTTCGCTCATGGACCCGATCCGCAACCCCTACGCACCCGGAGCCGGCACTCCGCCCCCGGAGCTCGCCGGCCGAGATGAGTTGCGCGAGCAGGTTCACATCGCCATTGAACGAATCCGGCTCGGGCGTGCCAGCAAGAGCGTCTTGATGATCGGACTACGGGGAGTGGGAAAGACCGTGCTGCTCGACCACATGCGTCTCCGGGCCGAAGCCGATGGTCACTACTGCGTCCGGATCGAAGCTCCCGAGGAGCGTTCCCTGCCGGGGATCCTCGCTCCCCATCTCCGCCAGGCTCTCATCAAACTCTCCCGGCTAGAGCAAGCGAAAGACCTTGCCCAGCGCGCCCTGCGGGCCCTGGCGGGATTCGCCAAGCTTAAGGTCAAATACGACGACCTTGAGGTCGGCCTCGATTTCGAACCCGAACCCGGTCTCGCCGACAACGGGGACTTGGAGAGCGACCTGCAGGACTTGCTCGTTGCCGTAGGCGAGGCGGCCCGGGCGGCGAACTCCGCTTTCGTCCTGTTCATCGACGAGTTGCAGTACGTCCCCGAGGATCAGCTCACCCACCTCATCGCTGCCCTCCACAAGACCGCCCAACTCCGCCTGCCCGTGACCCTCGTCGGTGCGGCGCTGCCCCAATTGACCGGACAGATGGGCAAGGCGAAATCCTACGCCGAGCGGCTTTTTGACTTCCCCTTCGTCGGCGCCCTGACTCCCGCACAGGCCCGCGACGCCCTCGCCATCCCCGCCGCCGCCGAGGGCGTTGCCTTCGAGGCGGAAGCGATCGACTACATCGTGTCCGAGACCCAGGGATATCCCTACTTCCTCCAGGAATGGGGCAAACATTCCTGGGATATCGCGACGACCTCGCCCATCACGCTGTCCGATTGCCGTGAGGCCACCGCCTCCGCCATCGCCGCTCTCGATGCCAGCTTTTTCCGCGGCCGCTTCGACCGGCTCACGCCCCTGGAAAAGCGCTACCTCCGCGCCATGGCCGAGCTTGGCCCGGGCCCCCACCGCTCGGGCGATATCGCCGAGAT
>SLGN01000522.1 GCA_007123695.1 Verrucomicrobiales bacterium | reverse complement strand
GCTTGTTCATGTAGAAGCTCACCCGCAGCTTCAACGCCTTCATGAAGTGGGCGAGGCTGCCGCGCCGCTTCTCGTAGCGGTCGAGGATTTCCTTGTGCCAGCGCTCGTCGCCCGCCAGTCGGGCGCGTTCCAGCTCCTGCCGCACCCCCTCGACGGTTTCCTCGTCGTAGAGCAGCGGCAGCACCTCCAGCAGCCCCGCTTCGTCCAACGGAGCGAGTTCCTCCCGGTCCGGGACCTCCAGCAACAGGTGGAAGTGGTTCGACATGATGCAGTAAGTGATCACCCGCACCCCCGAGAAGGCCTCTTGGTTGCGGAGGATCTTCCGAAAGATTTCCTTGTCCTTCGCTTGAAAGACCATGCGCCGGTCGACGACGCGGGAGATGATGTGGTAGAAGGCCCTCCCTGGGGCCAAAAGGCGTGCCGTTCTCATGAATTCAATGCTCAAATGGTGGAGTTGTGGGCGAGAATACCTCGCGCCGGTCGGTGCTGCAATAATTATTTTCTTCCCGTCACTAAAAGTTGCCGTCACTTCAAGTTGAAGTTGCTTTCGGGCAGGGTGCCTCCGCCGGAAGGGGGGAGGTCTCGGCGGGGGAGGGGGAAGCTTGGACTTGCCATGCAGCGGGGGCATGGCCTAGAAAAAGCCTTCGCGCCGAGGGCGCGTCCTTTTTCCTCCTACCTCGCCGATGTCCGACACCGCTCCCTACAAGCTGCCGCAGCGCCATCGTTTGGCGGACCGGCTCGGGGTCCCGGGGGAGATTCTCGCGGCGGCCGAGTCCCGCTACGAGCGTGGGCGCTACCTCGATGCGTGGGAGGCCCTGCGCGCCGCGCCACCGCTGCAGGCCTGGAAAGGCGCGGCGGCACAGGTTTTCGGCTACCGCCTCGGCCAGCAGGTCGGGGCCTCGCGCACGGCGGAGCTGCTGGTGACGCGGGCGAAGCGGGAGCATCCGCGGGATCCCGTCGTGGCGGTCTTCTACGGCTACCACATCCTCGACCAACGGGGGCCCATGGCCTGCTGGGAGCATGCCAAGGGCGTCGGCGACCTCGACCGACCAGGGCCGCGCGAGCGAGCCGACCTGCTCGCCCAGATGGCCCGGGTGGCGTCGATCTACCGCGACTTCGGCACGGCGTCGCGTCTCATGGACGAGGCCGATTCGGTCTGGCCGGAGTCGCCCTGGCTCGCGACTGAGCGGTCTTCGCTGCTCCAGCGCGAGGACCGCAACGAGGACGCCCTCGAGGCCATCGAGGGCGCGCTCGCGCGGCAGGCCTGGTACCGCCCGGCGGTGCAGCACAAGGCGCGCCTGCTCCATGTCCTCGGCCGGCCCGACGAAGCCGTCGCCCTGCTCGAGGCGGCCATGTCCGAGCTCCAGTGCGGACCCGTGGCGCTGCAGCTCTGGCAACTGCGGCGGGAACGCGACGACGAGGTCGGCATGTTGGGGCTGCTCGACCGCATCGCCGAGCTGACGCCCGAGGCCGAGCCGGGCTTCGCCGAATGGATCGAGGCGAAGCGCGCCGACGCGCTCTATCTGAAGGGCGACCGCGAGGGCGCCGCGGCCAGCGCGCGCCTCGCTGGCGGGGATCTCTATGATGCCTTCGCCGCGCGGCTCGACGAGGGCGGCACGGCGGACAGACGGGTGCGGCTGCCCTTCGGCTTCGTGCCGCAGGACCACGAGACCTGCGGTCCGGCGACCCTCGCCGCCATCGCCGCCTACTGGGGCGGGGCGGTGCCGCAGCGGGAGATCGCCGAAGAGATCTGCTACGACGGCACCCACGACCACAACGAGCGGGACTGGTGCGAGAAGAACGGTTTCCGCACGCGCGAGTTTTCGGTGACTTGGGGTGCGGCGCGGGCGTTGCTCGACGCGGGCGTTCCCTTCGCCCTCGCCACCGTCGAGGTGGACTCGGCCCACCTCCAGGCCGTGGTCGGCTACGATGAGACGAGGCAGAGCCTCTTCCTCCAGGACCCGGGCGAGCCGAACTACCGCGAGGTGCTGGCCGGGGCCTTCCTCGACGACTACCGGCTGACCGGTCCGCGGGGCATGGCGGTGGTGCCGCCGGATCGGGAGGAGCAGATCGCGGCGCTGGCGCTGCCCGACGCGGATCTCTTCGATCTGCGCTACCGCTTCGCCCTCGCGCTGGCGCGCTACGACCGCGCGGCGGCGGCGGCGGCGCTGGCGGAGATGGAGGAAACCGCCCCCGGGCACCGACTCGTCCGCTACGCCCGGCTTTCGCTCGCTTCCTTCGACGGCGACTCGGTGGCCCGCGACGCCTGCATCGCGGAGATGCTCGCCGAACATCCCGAAGACGACCGGGTGCTGCGCTGGCGGCTCGGCTCGCTGCGGGAGTCGGGGCGGTCCGAAGAGCGCGTCGCCCTGCTGCGGGCCGCGATCGACCGCGGACGGACCCATCCCCTGTTTCTCAAGGAGCTCGCCGCCGAACTGGCCGGCGACGGCCGCCGCTTTGCCGAGACGAGGCGGCTGCTTCGCTGGGCGCACCGCTGCCTGCCGGGCGACTCGTCGGTGCTGGCCGAGGTGGCCGCACTGCTGTCGACGAAGGGGCGCGACGAGTCGCTGCTCGACTACTACCGCTTCGCCGCGGCACGGTCGGACAAGCACGAGGGATTCGCGATGGACTGGTTCTTCGCGGCGCGGCTGCTGCGGCGCGACGGCGAGGTCCTCGCGTGGATGCGCTCGCGCTACGAGCGCTTCGGCGGGCAGTCGGGAGGGCCCGCCATCACCCTCGCGAACTGCCTCGACCACCTCTCCAAGACCGACGAGGCGCTGCGTCTCCTCGACGAAGCGGTCGCCCGCAGGCCCGACGACGGCGGCCTGCGGATCCACGCGGCCCGGCTCTCGATCCGCTGCGGCCGGCTGGAGCGCGCCGGCGAACTCATCGAGCAGGCCCGAGGGAAATGCCCCGAGGGCCAGTGGTCGCGCGCCGCCGCCCTGCTGCGACGGCGCTGCGGCGAGCATGCGGAGGCGCTCGAGGTGTGGCGGGGCATCCTCGCACGCGAGCCTCTCGCGATCGACGCCCACGGCGAGGTGGCGCGGCTCCTTTCCCTGCTCTCGGGCGAGACCGCGGCGCTCGGCCATCTCGAGACGGCGTGCCGCGAGTTTCCCCACCACGCCGGGCTCGCCGAGCTGCGGCTCGGCTGGTTGGGACAACGTCGGCCCGAAGAGGCGATCGCGGTGGCGCAGCGCCTGCTCGAGCTGCATCCGCAGAATGCGTGGGCGCGCCGCGAGCTCGCCATCCTGCTGAAGGGCGTCGGCCGCGTCGAGGAAGGTCTCGCCGAGGCCCTCGAGGCCCTTGAGATCGCTCCGCACGCTCCGTCGGGATACGGCATCGCCGCCGCGCTGCTGGCCGAGGCCGGTCGCCGCGCCGAGGCGATGGAGCGGCTGCGCGAGTCGATCCGGCTCGACGTGAACTATTCGTGGGCGGTCGACGAGTACGTTTCTCGCCAGGACGGCACGGCGGCGAAGCGCGAGGCGCTCGACTTCGTCCGCGGCGAAATGGTGCGCCAGGTCCTCGACGGGAACGTGCTGCACAACTACCGGTCTGCGGCCCTGCCCGTGCTCGAACCCGACGAGCTTCTCGCCCAGCTCGAAGAGGTGTGGACGGAACGGCCCGACCTGTGGGAGTCGTGGTCGGTGCTCTCCGCCCAAGCCCTCGACGCCGGGCATCCCGACCGCGCCCTGGAGCTTTCGCAGGAGGCGGCGGCGCGCTTTCCCCTGCTGCCGGGGGCGTGGCGCGACCTCGCCCTGGTGCGGCGGCTGCGCGGCGAGCGCGAGGAGGCGCTCGCCGCGATCCGGCGGGCCGTCGAGCTGAACCCCGACTGGGAGCTCGCCTGGCGCACCGAGGCCGACTATCTGGAGGAGGCCGGCCGCCGCGCCGAGGCGGTCGCGACCCTGCGCCGCGCCGTCGCCCGACTCCCCGACGAGGGCGCCCTGCACGCTATGCTCGCGGCCCTGCTGTGGCGTGCCGGAGACGCCGACGAGGCCTGGAGCATCGCCGCCGGGCTGGTGCTGCGCGAACCCGGATTCGACTTCGCGTGGGAACGCCTCGCCGAATGGGCCGATCCGCTGGGGCGGCGCGGCGAGCTGGTGGGGCTGGCGCGGCAGATTGCGGAAACCCGTCCGGGCGAGGCGCGCTCGTGGATGATCCTCGCCCGGCAACTACCCCTCGCGGAGCTCGACGAGGAGCTCGCCGCCCTCGACCGCGCCATCGCCCTGGAGCCCCGGCTGGAGGAGGCCTACGACCACAAGGCCCATGCCCTCGCCCGCAGCGGGCGCTTCGACGAGGCTGCGGCGGCCCTGCGGAGCGGTCCCTGGGAAGACGGGCGCCTCCCCATGACGCTGGAGGGGCGGCTCGCCTGGTTGGATGCGGTGCGGGGCGACCCTGCCGCGGCCCTTTCGCGGATCCAGGAGATCCTTTCCCGCCACCGCGACTACTACTGGGGATGGGACCGCTGCGCCGACTGGGCCGAGGCCGTCGGCGACCGCGAGGCCTGCCGCCGCGCCGCCGCCGAACTGATGCGCCTGGCCCCGCGCGACCCGGGGCCCTGCCATCGCGCCGCCGCCGCGAGCGACGACGACGAAGCCATCCGCCTGCTGCGCCGCGCCCTGCACCTCGATCCCGCCTACGCCCCGGCGGCGGGGCGGCTGCTCTCCCTGCTCTGGAGCCGCCGGGATCTCGAGGGGCTCGAGGCCTTGCCCGCCGAAGTGCTCGACGCGGGACCGACCCGGGCGGCGGCACTCGCCGCGCAGGCCCTCGCCTCGGCCCAGCGTGGCGACCTCGATGCGGCGGGCGGCTTCTTGCGCGGGCTCGTTGGCGAGATCGAGTACGTCGACGAGACCGCCTCCACCGTCGACGCCGCCTTCCGCGGCGATCTGTCGTTCCGCGCCCGGCTCGGCTACGAGCGCTCTCTCGAGGCGGCGCGGGCGGAGAAGCGGCTCGGGACGAGCTTCGCCTACCTATGGACCCTGCAAGAAGTCCGCTCGCGGCGCTGGGGCGCCTGGCGGTCTTTCGGCGACTGGATCGAGCGGCTCGGCGAGCGGGCCCTGCCCGCGGTCTGCGCATACCTCGACGGCATCGGCGACGCCAAGCAGGCCCGCGCCGGCGTGCCCGACCTGCTCCGAAAGCACGGCGACTGGCTGCGCCTCTACGCCGACGCCTGGGGCAAGGTCGGCTATGCCCTCGTCAATTCCGGCCTCGACGCAGAGGCGGTGGAATGGCTCGCCGAGGCGCCTTCCCGCCCCGACAGCGAGGGCTGGATCGTGGCGAACCTCGCCTTGGGCCTGCGCGGTCTCGGGCGCGAGGACGAGGCGGTCGAGGCGAGCCGCGCCGTGCTCGCGCGCGGTCTGCGCGACACGACCTGGGACTGGCACCACGCTCTCGCCGCCTACGGCGCGGCGCTCTCGGGCGAGTTCGCGGAGGCGCGGCGCCACCTCGACGCCTTCGATCCGGGCGGTCTGTCCGGGCTCCATTCCGGGACGGCGCGACTTGCCGAGGCCCTCTGCCGGATCGGCGGCGACGGGTCGGCGGGTCCGCCGCGCGAAGTCTTCCGGCGGGAGATGGCCGAGCTGCGCCGCGAGTTCCCGCGCGGGACCGACTGCCGGGGAAGGCTGCGCCGCAGCTACCTCCGCGCCACCCGGGAAATGGCGTCGCGGACCGGCTCGTGGCTGCCGTGGTGGTGGCGGAGCCCGCCCGGCGAAATCGGCTGGTTCCACGGCGTCGTGCTGGTTTCGTGGCTGGTCGTCTGCCTCCTGCTGATCCTCTTCTGGCGCTGATCCGCCCGTGCCTGCCCCTCCGCAGGCCGGGCGCTCCTCTTCCGTATTCGGTTGCCATGGCGCGGAAACTGCGGATTCGTTGTCGGAAGATGGAAGACAACCCCTTTCGCGAGGACGACCTCAGCGTCCGCAGCCACCCCGAACCCTGCGTCCTCGTGATCTTCGGGGCGACGGGCGACCTCACCCACCGCAAGCTCGTCCCGGCGCTCTACAACCTCGCCGCCGACGGCGACCTGCCCGCCGGGATCCGCGTGGTCGGCTTCGCCCGACGCGAAAAGTCCGACGAGGAATTCCGCGAGGGCCTCGAGGCGCTCAACCGCGAGGTCTCTCGCCAAGGCCACGACGGGGATCTCTGGGACCAGTTTTCCCACAGCATCTCCTACCATTGCAGCGAGTTCGGCGACCGCGAGGGCTACCTGGCCCTGAAGGAGCGGCTCGAGCAAATGGAGCGCGAGGGGGCCAGCCCCAACCGCCTCTTCTACCTCGCCTCGGCGCCGGAGTTCTTCGACGACATCCTCCTGCACCTGCGCGAGTCGGGCCTCAACCGGTCCGCCGACGGCTGGTGCAGGGCCGTCGTCGAAAAGCCCTTCGGGACCGACCTCGCCACCGCCCAGCACCTCAACGAAACCGTCGCCGACACCTTCGCCGAGGAGCACACCTACCGCATCGACCACTACCTCGGCAAGGAGACGGCGCAGAACATCATGGTGCTGCGCTTCGCCAACCAGATCTTCGAGCTGCTGTGGAACAACCGCTTCATCGACCACGTCCAGATCACCTGCGCCGAGGACCTCGGCATGGAGGGCGGCCGCGGCGGCTACTACGACAAGGCCGGGGCCCTGCGCGACATGGTGCAGAACCACCTGCTCCAGCTCCTCAGCCTCGTCGCGATGGAGCCGCCCGCCGACCTCTCCGCCGACGGCGTGCGCGACGAGAAGGTCAAGGTCCTCAAGTCCCTGCGCCCCTTCCGCGGGGTCGATGACGTCGCCGCCAAGGTCGTCCGGGCCCAGTACACGGCCGGCATCGTCAACGGGACCGAGGTCCCCGCCTACCGCCGCGAAGACCGCGTCAACCCCGGCTCGATGACGGAGAGCTACGTCGCCCTCAAGATCCTGATCGACAACTGGCGCTGGGCCGGGGTGCCCTTCTACATGCGCATGGGCAAGCGGCTCCCGCGCAAGGGCACCGAGATCTCGATCCACTTCAAGGAGGCGCCTCGGGTGCTCTTCAACGCCGCCCCCGGCTCCGAGGCGATGACGGGCAACGTGCTCGTCATCCGCATCCAGCCCAACGAGGGCATCTCCCTCGGCATCCGATCGAAGCGGCCCGGCCCCGCCGCGACCCTCCAACCGGTGAAGATGGACTTCCTCTACCAGACCAGCTTCGGCAAGGGCAGTCCCGAGGCCTACGAGCGGCTCCTCCTCGACGCCATGGCCGGCGACGCGACCCTCTTCGCCCGCAAGGACGAGGTCGAGACGGCCTGGCGCTACGTCGATCAGATCGAGGACGCCTGGCACAAGTCGCCCGCTCCGCCGCCCATGGCCGAGTATCCCGCCGGCTCGTGGGGGCCGCGCGAGGCGGACGCCCTGCTCGCCGCCGACGGGCACGAATGGCGGCGGCTCTGAGCCGCTGCGGAGCCTTCGCGCCAATCCGTCCGTTGCCCCGGAGCTGGGCGGGGGGTATTCTGGAGTGATGGAGTGATGGAGTGATGGAGTAGTTAATCCCACTACTCCACTACTCCACTGCCCCCTCTCCTCCACCGCTCCACCGCCCCCTCCCTTCCCATGTCCTGCCTCGACCCCGAAGCTCCCGAGCCCGTCGTCCGGCGCGACTTCCTCGCCAAGCTCTCCGCCGCCGCCACCGCCGCGTGGATGTCCGGCGAGCCCCGGGCCGTGCACGCCGCCGGGACCGGGCATCCCGAGGCCCGCGCCGACGCCTGCATCCTGCTCTGGATGGCCGGCGGCATGGCCGCGCCCGAGACTTTCGACCCGAAGCGGCACGCCCCCTTCGCCAAGGGCATGGAGGTCGCTTCGGTGCTCTCCACCTTTCCCTCGATCCCGACCTCGGTCGACGGGCTGCGGATCTGCGAGGGCCTCGAAAACATCGCCGGGATCATGGACCGCGGCACCCTGATCCGCTCGGCGGTGCAGCCCGATCTCGGCAGCATCCTCCACTCGCGCCACCAATACCACTGGCACACCGGCTACGTGCCGCCGCAGACCGTCGCCTGCCCCCACCTCGGCGCGTGGCTCGCGAAAGTGCTGGGCCCGCGCAACCCGGTGATGCCGCCCTTCGTCAACATCGGGCAGCGCCTCGAGGGCGTCGGGGAAAAGGAGGAGCTCAAGGCCTTCACCACCGCCGGGTTCTTCGGCAGCGAATACGGCCCCATGAATCTGCCCTTCCCCGAGGAGGCGGCGAAGTCGGTGCAGCCGCCCGCGGGGATGGACCCCGGGCGCTTCGCCAACCGCGACCGTCTCCTGCGCCGTCTCGTGGAGCGGAGCCCGCACCGGGACTACGCGAGCGACTACCAGCAGCAGTCCCTGCTCCGCTCCCTCGACAACGCCTACCGGCTGCTCGCCTCGGAGGAGCGCCGGGCCTTCGACCTGGAGGAAGAGCCCGCCGAGGTCCGCGAGGCCTACGACACCTCGCGCTTCGGCCGCGGCTGTCTGCTCGCCCGCCGCCTCGTCGAGAACGGCGCCCGCTTCGTCGAGGTCACCACCGAATACGTGCCCTTCCTCCATTGGGACACCCACGCCGACGGCCACGCCACCGTGGCTCGCCTCCACACCGAGATCGACCGGCCCATCGCGCGGCTCGTCCTCGACCTGGAGGAGCGCGGCCTGCTCGACCGCACCCTGGTGGTGGTCGCCTCCGAATTCAGCCGCGACGCGATGATCGAGGGCGTGCCGGGATCGAACGCCCGCGACCAGGCCACCCACAAGGTGGACCGCATCACCGATGAAAAGCACTACGGGCTGCACCGCCACTTCACCGGCGGCACCAGCGTGCTGATGTTCGGCGGCGGGACGCGCCGGGGCCACGTGCACGGGCGCACCGCCGACGAGCGGCCCCTCGTCGCAGTGGAGGACCCCGTCAGCGTGACCGATCTCCACGCCACCATCATGACCCTGATGGGCGTCAGTCCCAAGACCGAATTCACCGTCGAGGGACGGCCCTTCTACGTCACCGAGGACGGCAAGGGCCGCCCCGTGACCGAAATCTTCGCCTGAGCGACCGTTTTTTGGCTTGTCACGGGCTGCGCTTCTTGGTTTCCTTGCGGCCTTCCGCACGGCGCTCCAGCATTGGAAGCGGCCTTGTAAAGACATTGTATGGACAAAAAAATCGCACCGGAGCGAAAATAGTCTTGTATTGTCATTGTATTTCGATCAATATACATCGTAAAGCCTTGCCGGTCGGCGGGGCACCAGTCCTCAACACCGGGAACGCCATCTCTCTCCAGCCATGAAACTCGCGGAATCCTCGAACCCGAAACGCCCCCACGGATCTGTCGCAGACCGCCGCAAGGGCGTCGCCCTCGTCACCGTGCTCACGGTGATGGCCCTCACGACCATCCTCGTGCTCACCTTCTTCTCCCTCGCCACCAGCGAGCACCGCGCCTCCTACACCTACTCGCAGGGTCTCCATGCGCAGCAGGTCGCCGAGCAGGCGGTGAACATGGTCATCGCCCAGATCCGCGAGGCCACCACCACGACGACCCCCGGGAACATCTCCGCGTGGGCCTCGCAGCCGGGCGCCATCCGGGTGTGGAACGAGAACGGCACGCCGCAAAACGCCTTCAAGCTGTACTCCGACGACGTCATGCGCACGAGCGACTGGAACGATTTCCAGACCGATTTCCAGGATGCGAGGAACTGGAGCTCGCGTCCCGAGCAGTTCGTCGATCTCAACGAGCCCGTCATCCGCGGCGAACGGGCCTACTTTCCCATCGTCCATCCCGCCGCCGCCGTCCTGCCCCGCTGGCCCCGGCCCATTGGCGGACGCTCCGCCGGCGTCGAGGGCTTCCGCTTCAACGAGGACGGGATGGTCCTCAACGACGAGGGCCCGATCGGGGCGCAGGCCGCCCGCCTTGCCCAAGCCAACAGCCACGTCGCCATGCCGGTGCGCTGGCTCTACCAGCTCGCCGACGGCACCCTCGGGGTGCTGAACGATTCCTCCGGCGGCGGCGGATCGACAGGGCCTTCCTTCGCTTTCCGACCGATTTCCGGCGCCGGCATCCCCTCCGCCCGCAACCCGATGGTGGCCCGCTTTGCCTTCTGGGCCGACGACGAGACGACGAAGCTCAACCTCAACACCCATGCGGGCGGACTCGCCTGGGACATTCCCAAGGCCGGCGGCGAACTCGACATGGCCATGGGCAAGTTCCAGCCCGCGCAGAAGGAGTGGCAGCGCTATCCCGGTCACCCCGCCACGACCCACCTCATCCCCGCGCTCGCTCCCGGCGTTCTCGACATCGTCAACGACCGCGAGGCCATGGAGATGCTCTTCCGCGTCGTGCCGCGCATCGTTGGCGGCGGTTCCGAGTCGGGCACGCGCATCATCAACACGCGCGACCCGCGCGAGATGAACGGCCTCGTCCCCGACAACGAGCCGCTCTTCCCCTCGCTCGACGACCTCGTGATGCGGGCCGACCGCACCCCGCACCAGTTCCCCGACGCCTCGGGCCGCCCCATCCCGCCCGACCAGCTCAGCGAGCACCTCGAGCGTGCCAAGTTCTTCATCACGGTGAGCAGCCGCGCTCCCGAGACGAATCTGTTCAACCGCCCCCGCATCGCCATGTGGCCGGTTTTCAACGCCGATCCGAACAACACCCAGGCCTACAACCAGTTTCTCACCGCCTTCGACCAGCTCATCCACTTCTGCGCCTCGATGGGGCGGAACACCGGGGGCGGCTACCCGCGCTTCGAGTATCTCTTCAAGCGCGAGCGGGCCGACAGCGGCATCCACGACTTCGCCAACATCCCCCGCAACCAGCAGCTTTACGAATACCTGACCCGCATGCTCGACCGGAACATCCCCGGCTACGGCGGCAGCTTCTCCAGCAAATACGGACGGCCGAGCACGGACCAGCTCGCCACCATGATCTTCGACTACATCCGCTCGACCAACCTCCACGACGACACTCTCTTCGAGGACTTCCAGCTCGCCTTCCAGCCCGAGAACCGGAACCAGTTTCTCACCTTCACCAACCCGCGCGACGCCAACGAACCGGGCTTCGGGCACAAGGGGCACGGGCAGGTCACGCCCATCCGCATCGGGCAGACCAAGGGAATGGGCCGCTTCTTCACCATTAGCGGTGCCGACATCCACATGATCTGCGCGGGCATGCACGCCGCCGAGCAGCCTGTCTCGCCGCTCTATCCGGGCGTAACCGAACACCGCAGCGGCATCGTCGAGCAGCCCGATGGCATGCTCTTCTCCAATCTGCCGCCCCTGCCTCCAGGGGTCAACGGACCGGACGACGAGAACAAGGCGAACTGGCCTCAGTGGCTGCGGGACTTGGAGGACGCCGGCGGCGGGCCCGAATTTTTGGCCGCTTTCGACCCAGCGCAGTGGAACTGGCAGCTCGCCTTCCTCGACCCCACCTACCGCGCCGCAGTTCTGGAAAACCCGACGCAGAACAAGTTCAACCGCGGGCTCATCTCCCCCGTCGGCAGCGACCTGATGCGCCTGCGGCCGGGCGAGTCTCTCGTCCAGGCCTCCTTCCTCTTCCAGCTCTTCTGCCCCAGCATCGGATGGGGCTCGATCAACCCCGACATGGAGATCCACATCCAGCGCCAGTCGGGCATGACCTTCTCGGGAGCTGAGGAGACCGTCGGCTTCCTCGGCTTCGAGGGCCTCGGATCCCCCAACAATCCCCCCAACACCTACATCTGGGCGACGAACTGGGCTAAGCCCCACCGCCAGGGCGGAGCCCGCTCCTGGGGTGGACTCCTTTCCTTCGGCTACACCATGAGCGCTCGCCAGGCTCTTCAGGAGGGCGGACAAAACAACAATCGCCATGTCTGGTGGCAGATGGCCAGATCCGGTCAAACTCTCAACACCAACATCCGTTCGCGTCTCACTCCGCTCGACCGGGGCTACAACGCCCTTGAGCAGGGCGTTTCCTCGGTCACGAACCGAAGCGTCGGCGGGACTCCTGCGGAGGTTGCCCAAGCCTACCGCTACGACCTCGTCACCGTCCCCTTCCGAATCAACATCAACGACGGGGCCGTCTTCGACGGTGGAACGGTGAAATTCGACATCTACAGCGGCGGTCAGTTCACCGAGGCTTCGGCGCGCCGCGGCGGGCCCGAACTCGTCCAGGAGATCACGATGGACTTCCCCGCCTTCCGCCTGCCCGGCGCCCCGATCCTCGACCCGGCCGGCGACATGGGCCACATCAACGAATTCAGAAATCTCTCGCAGGATTCGCACAACGCGGTCGAGCTCGGCAGCGTCACCGCCGACCCCGGCAACCCCCTAAGCACGGCACGCACCAAGGCGAGGAACCGACCCGGCCCCGGGCGCAACAGCGTCAGGGAGGAGGGATTCTTCAACCGTGGACGCATGGCCTTCGTCGTGAGCCATTGGGACAAGCGCGACTCCTACATCCGCCTCGGCGACGTGGTGCAATCCATCTCCGTCCCGCACGGCGACGTCCGCATCCCCGCGTCGATGCCGGTGATCGTGCCCAACGACGGCGTCTACGCGCCGCACCGCCGCTACGGATCGGCCCCCATGGCCCACTCGCTGACCAACTCAGTCGGGGTGGGCATCGCCGGCTTCAATCCGGCGGCGGACCGTGACTTCCTTATCATTCCCGACCTGCCGTCCAACGCCCCCCCCTACCGCGACGCCATTCCCATGCCCTTCGGTGGTGGTCCGAATGGTCAAGCGACTTCGGTTAACGTCCAGCTCTACGGCGATTTCGACAACGGCGCCGGAACGATGATCGACGGGCCCTACATCAACAAGCCCGACGAGGGGAACGTCCACTCCCTGCGCACCCGCTTCACCCAGGAGATCGTCGATTTCTGGGAGCAGCGCCGCAACTTCGGCGACTTCCCCTACTTCTCCAATCCGGAGCTGGCCGAGGCGGGCGGCCCCGCCTACTTCTCCCCGAACCGGATCGTCTCCGGACCCGGCATGCTCGGCTCCCTGCCAAGCTCTTTGGCGTCGCGGCCTCCGCTGCCCTGGCAGACCCTCCTCTTCCGGCCCAACGTCGTTGGCAACGGCTACACCAGCCACCCCGGTGCGGGCGCCACCCAGGGCGGCCAGGATCCGCCCGACCATCTCAT
>SLGN01000126.1 GCA_007123695.1 Verrucomicrobiales bacterium | reverse complement strand
CGTGGACGGGGTCTTCGAGCGGGAGCGGGCCAAGGGACGCGGCTTCGGGGCGAAGCGTCGGACGGGTGCGCGGAGGATGCGGGGAGCGGAGTGGGGCGGTCTGCGGGTGCTGCGGGATCTGCGGAAGGGGGTGCCGGAGGAGTGAGCGTTCGATTCTCTCCACTGTCCATCATTACCGATGGCCGACAGTTCCCGGAAGCCGGATCCGGGCCGTCGGCTCAGCGACGAGGAGGGTCGATGGTCGATGCAAGGTCGAGAATGGGGCCGAGGGGAACGATTCCCGAGGGGTTGATCTCGCCGTGGGTGACGTAGTAGTGGCGTTTGATGTGGTCGAAGTCGACGGTATCGGCGATGCCGGGAAGTTGGTAGAGATCCTTGAGATAGCCCTGCAACGCTGAGTAGTCGACGATGCGGCGCAGGTTGCATTTGAAGTGACCGTGGTAGACGGAGTCGAAGCGGACGAGGGTGCAGAAGAGTCTCCAGTCCGCCTCGACGATGCGGTCGCCGAAGAGGTAGCGGCTGCGGGACAGGCGTTCTTCGAGCCGGTCGAGGGCGGAGAAGAGCCGCTTCACGGCCTTCTCGTAGGCGCTCTGGCCAGTGGCGAAGCCGGCACGGTAGACGCCGTTGTTGATCTCTTCGTAGATCGTCTCGGCGAGGCAGGCGTGTTCGTTCGTGATCTCCGGAGGAAAGAGGGTGGGGTTACCGTTCCCGAGCGGGGCAAGGACCCCGTCGAAGAGGCGGCAGATGTCGTCCTCGGAATTGTTGACGATGCGGTGCAGGGCGCGGTCCCAGAGGACGGGGACGGTGACGCGTCCGCGAAAGCCGGGGTCGGTGGCTTGATAGGCTTCCGCAAGAAAGGCGAAGCCTTCGACGGGGTCCGGCCCGTGCCCCGGTCCCTCGCGAAAGGCCCAGCCTCGATCGTCCCGTACGGGATCGACCACGGACGCGCCGATGGCCGTTTCGAGTCCCTTGAGCTTGCGGACGATGAGGGTCCGGTGTGCCCAGGGGCAAGCGAGGGAGACGTAGAGATGGTAGCGTCCGGCTTCGGGGGGGTGCGGCGTGGTGCCGTCGTTGCTGATGAGGATGCGGAAGGCGTCTTCCTGCCGCTGGAATTCGCCGGATTCGCTTTGCTCGTCGGGGAACTGGGGCTGCTGGCTGGCCATTGCTGGGGGGGATCGCTTCTTGGAGTGGCTGTGCTGGCTAAGGTTACGCGTTGTCTGGCGGGGGCGGGCGGGTTTTCCAACTGTGGGTCCGGAGCGGGGCATCGTGCCGGGGGGCGCGTTCCAACGGCGGAAAAGCGATCCGCAGGCTTGAAATCCGAAGCCGGAGAGTCGAGGAAGATGGGAGACGGAGCCGTCGTCGGTTCGACCGGTCTGTTTCTCCGTTATCAATCCTTGCAGTTCCGACCTTTCCCCAAGTTTCATGCGCTACCGCAGCGGCATCGGCTACGACGTCCACGCCTTCACCGAAGGGCGGCCTTTGGTTCTCGGCGGGGTGGAAATCCCCCACGACCGCGGTCTTGCGGGCCATTCGGACGCGGACGTGCTGGCCCACGCCATCGCCGATGCGGTACTGGGGGCGGTGGGGGAGCCGGACATCGGGCATTGGTTCCCTCCTTCCGATCCGTCGATCGAGGGCATCAGCAGCCTGAAGATTCTGGAGAAGGCGGCCGAGCGGGTCTCTGCGGCTGGAGGGCGCATCGAGAGCATCGACAGCACCATCGTGGCGGAGGAACCGCGGGTGATGAAGCATGCTCCGGCGATGAAGGAGGCGCTCGCCCGCGCCCTCGGGATCGAGCCTGCCGACGTCGGAGTCAAGGCGACGACGAACGAGACGATGGGTTTCGTGGGCCGGAGGGAGGGAATCGCCGCCTTCGCCGTAGCGACGGTGGCGTTGCCTCCGAGGGAGAACCGGGCTTCTTGATCAAATCGCCGCCGCAGGGATTCCGAGGATCTCGCGGGCCCGCGCCTGCGCCGCGAGGGCTTCGCCGAGGCTGGGAGCGGTGAAGGTGAGGTGGCCCATTTTGCGTCCGCGGCGCGCCTCGTGCTTGCCGTAGAGGTGGAGGTGGGCACCGGGCAAGGCGGCCACGGAGGCCCAGTCGGGGCAGCCGCCGGCGGCGATCCAGACGTCGCCCAGGAGGTTGAGCATCGCGGCGGGACTGTGGAGGCGGGTGCTCCCGGGCGCGAGCCCGCAGAGGACCCGGAGCTGCTGTTCGAACTGCGAGGTGTCGCACGCGTCGATGGTGTGGTGGCCGGAATTGTGGGGGCGGGGGGCCATCTCGTTGACGAGGAGCTGTCCGTCGCCCGCGAGGAAGAACTCCACGGCGAGAATCCCCCGGTAGTCGAGGGCCTCGGCGGCGGCGAGGGCGATGGAGCGGGCTTCGTCGAGGATGCGGGGCTCGAGCCGGGCGGGGGCCAGGGAAAGGTCGAGGATGTGGTCGCGGTGGAAGTTCTCGACCGGATCGTAGGCGAGCATGCCGCCACGCCGGTCGCGGACGACGAGGACGGAGAGCTCGGCGGCGAGATCGATCCGTTCCTCCAGCACGGCGCGCGAGCCTGCGAAGCCGGTCCAGACCGAGTCGGGATCGCTGTCGGCGGACACGGCGAGCTGGCCTTTGCCGTCGTAGCCGAATTCGGCGGTCTTGAGAATGCCTCCGCTTTCGGGCAGGGTGGCGAGGGCGGTGCGGAGTTCCGATGGGTCGGAGACGACGGAAAAGCGGACGCGGGGAAGACCGGCGCGCTCGAGGAAACGCTTTTCCCTCTCACGGTGCTGGCAGACGGCGACGGAGGCGGCGCCGGGCAGGAGGGGAATGCGTTCGGCGACGGCGTCGAGGAGGCTTTGCGGAATGTTCTCGAACTCGACGGTGGCCGCCTCGGCCTTGGCGAGAAAGGCGGCGAGGGCTTCGGGCGAGGAAAAGGCTTCGGCGACGACTTCGTCGGCGAGGTCTGCGGGTCCGGCGTCGGGGCCGTCGGTCCAGGCGACGATACGGTAACCCATGCGCCGGGCGACGATGGCGAGCATGCGTCCGAGCTGTCCGCCGCCGAGGACGCCGAGAGTCGAGCCGGGGAGGAGCGGCGCGGGAGAGTTCATGTCGCGGAGCCGGCCCCTGCGGGGGGAAGGGAGGCGGATTCCACCTTGAGACGGAGTTCCTCGCGGTATGCGTCGAGGCGGGCGGCAAGGGCGTCGTCGTCCGCTGCGAGCATGGCCACGGCGAAGAGGCCCGCGTTGGTGGCGCCGGCCTCGCCGATGGCGAAGGTGGCGGTGGGAATGCCTGCGGGCATCTGGACGATGGAGAGCAGGGAATCGACTCCGGCGAGGACGCGGGATTTCACCGGCACGGCGAGGACGGGAAGCGGAGTAAGGGCCGACGCCATGCCGGGTAGATGCGCCGCGCCGCCCGCCCCGGCGATGAGGATCCGCAGTCCGCGCCCGCGTGCGGATTTCGCGTAGGAATAGAGCAGGTCGGGGGTGCGGTGGGCGCTGACGACGCGGGACTCGTGCGGGATTTCGAAGTCTTGGAGCACCTCGGCCGCCTTGGAGAGGGTGGGCCAGTCCGAGGTGCTGCCCATGATGATGCCGACGAGCGGAGAGGGCGAGGGGGGGGATGCGTCCATG
>SLGN01000212.1 GCA_007123695.1 Verrucomicrobiales bacterium | reverse complement strand
TCGGCGTCCGGATCGGGCAGCTCGCCGGGCAGGGCCATGGCCCCCCCGTCCCCGGGGGGAGGCGTGTCCGGGGCGATGCGGGAGAAATCCTGGGCGGCGAGGGGAGCGGCGAGGAGGAAGAGGAGGGCAGTGAGCAGTGAACTGCGGACCGTGGACCGTGGACTGTGGCCGGTGGGCGGCGAGGTGTCGCTGCACGGGTTTTCCGCCGCTCTTGGGCAGGTGGCCTCGACCGGCACGCCGCGCGGGATGGGAAAAGGAATGCGATGTTGCGGAACCAGCATCAGGGGGAGGGGGCGACCTCGGGAATTTTGCCCACGACAAATTAAACGAATCTTGATTTTATGGAAACCGATAAATTATATGAACCGTTGGTGACTATGCCGCTGGATTTATCAATTTCCACGGAAAACATCGCCTCCCTTGTGATCGATCCTTCCAACCATCTGCGGGTTCCTATGGGCGACGGGCCGCAGGCGATGGGGACTGCGGTTGAAAACGCGTTTGTGCGACGGTTGCGGCAGCGCCATCTTGGGCCGCCGGCTTTCTCGCCGCGGGTTCCGTCCGCGAGGGATCTCTCCGCTACCGCTCCGCCATGTGGTTCAACAGTTTCGCCTTCTGGATCTTCCTCGCCGCCGTCGCGGCGGGGTGCCGGGTGCTCGGGCACCGGGGGCAGAACCGGCTCCTCCTCGCCGCGAGCTACTTCTTCTACGCCTGCTGGGATTGGCGCTTTCTCGGTCTGATCTTCCTGACGACGCTCGTGGACTTCACTGCGGCGGGCCGAATCGCGGCCCTGCCCGACGGCGCCCCCGGGCGGCGGCGCTGGGTGGCCTTTTCGCTGACGGTCAACCTCGGCATCCTCGGGCTTTTCAAGTACTACGGCTTCTTCGTGGCCGAGCTGGCGCGGCTGCTGTCGATGCTGGGATTGCCCGAACTCTCGCCGGCGTTGAAGCTGGTGCTGCCGGTGGGCATTTCCTTCTACACCTTCCAGGCCCTCAGCTACACTCTCGACGTCTACCGGGGACGGACCGATCCGGCCCGCCGCTTCCTCGACTTCGCCCTCTACATCGCTTTCTTCCCCCAGCTCGTGGCCGGGCCGATCGAGCGCTCGCACCACCTGCTGCCGCAGGTCGTCCGGCCCCGCCCGCGCTGCGACGCGGAGCGCTTCCGCGAAGGGCTTTTTCTAGTGCTTTCGGGCCTCTTCCTGAAGGTGGTCCTCGCCGACAACATGGCATGGCTCGCGACGGTTCCTTTCGGCGAGCCTCCCGCCCTGCTCACCGCACCCGAAGTGCTGCTGGGGGTCTACGCCTTCGCCTTCCAGATCTACGGCGACTTCGCCGGCTACAGCGCCATCGCCATCGGGGTGGCGAAATGGCTCGGCTTCGACCTGATGGAGAACTTCCGCCGCCCCTACTTCGCCCTCGATCCGCGGGACTTCTGGCGGCGCTGGCACATCAGCCTCTCCACCTGGCTGCGCGACTACCTCTACATCTCCCTCGGCGGCAGCCGCGGGGGACCGGGCCGCACCGCCCGCAACCTGATGCTCACGATGCTGCTCGGAGGGCTCTGGCACGGGGCGGCATGGACCTTCGTCATCTGGGGCGGGCTGCACGGACTGTGGCTGGTGCTGCACCGCGCCTGGGATGCCGTCGGGGCGGCGCGGACCGCTCCCGGAGCGATCGGCCGCGCGATCCGTCTTCTCGCGACCTTCCACCTCGTCTGCCTCGGCTGGCTTTTTTTCCGGGCCGAGTCCCTCCCCCAGGCGACGGGGATGCTCGCGACCCTCGGCGGGCCCTGGGGTTGGAGCGACTTCGCCTCGACCTGCGCGGGTTCGATCCTCTTTTTCGCAGGCCCCTGGCTGCTGCTCGACGCATGGCTGGAGCGCCGCGGCGACTCCCTCGCCCTGACGCGCCTCGCCTGGCCCTGGCGGCTCGCGGTCTACGGCTACGTCGTGCTGATGCTGGTCTTCTTCCCCGCTCCGGTGGCGGTGGAGTTCATCTACTTCCAATTCTGACATGACTCCCGAAACCAAGATCGCGGCGCTGCTGCTGCTCGGCCTCGCCGGGCTCGAGGCGGCGATGCGGCCCGGCGAAACCCGCCTCTCCAAGGATCTCGCCCATGTCCGTTCCCTCGAAACTCTGGCGGCACGGTTTCCCGGTCCAGAGGAGGACGGCCCGGAAACGGGCGGAGGCGTCCTCGTGCTGGGAAATTCCCTCGCCCGCTGCGCCATCGACGAGGGACTGCTGCGCGAGGGGCTCGGCCTGGCCGACGGGGAGGCACTCGCCTTCCTGGTGCCCGACGCCACCGGGGTCGCGGAATGGGCCTGGGGCTACCGCCGCCATCTCCTCCACCGCGGCGCCCGCCCCCGGATGGTCCTCCTCATGACCGGACGCACCCACCTGCTCGATCCCGCAAAGCCCGACGTCGAGCGTCTCGGGGCCTTCTACGTGGGCGGCGGTGGCGACCGAAGCCGGTTTCTGCGCGAGGAACTCGGCGGCTTCGAGCAACGCGCCTCCTTCGTCCTCGCGGGGGCCTCCCGGCTCTACGCCAACCGAGGCAGGCTGCGCCCGCTGCTTTTCTACAACACGATGCCCGGCTACGCCGCAGCCGTCGACCGGATCAATATCGCCGCCGGGGGCGGGTACGCCCCGCGGACCGGAGAAACCGCCGCCCCCGGCGGCGGAACCCGCCAACTAGAGCGGCTGGTCGATTCGGTGGGGGAAAGCGGAGCCGACCTCTTCGTCGTCGGCGTGCCGCTGCCGCAGCCGTGGTCGTTGCCGGACGAGGTGAGCTCCCTGCTCGCCGGGCGCGGCGTGCCCGTGATCGCCCTCGGCGCCGGAGACACGCTCCCGCCGGATCGTTTCCCCGACGGCTACCACCTCGATCCCGAGGGCGCGGCGGAGACGACGCGCCGGCTGGTCGAGGCGCTGCGGGCGGTAGAAAGGGGCTCGGCGGCGCATTGATCGCGTCATTCCTCGGGAGAGTGCCGAATGGAGCCGAAAATCAGATCGTGACCCGTGACCCGTGACCCGCCCATGCGACTCCTACTCCTATCCAATCTTTTTCCCGACGCCGACGAGCCGATCCGGGGTCTCGACAACGCGACGCTGCTGGAAACTCTGGCGGCGCGGCAGGCCATCGCGGCGAGGGTGATTTCTCCCCGCCCCCGGCTGGAGCGCTGGCTAGGAGACAGGCGGGGCAGGACCGCCGAGGCGCTGCCGCGCCACTCGGGGTTCGAGCCGGTCTACGTTCCAGTGCGACATCTTCCAAAAATGGGCGGCCTTGCGAACGCCGAGCTGATGCGGCGGGACCTGCGGCCCGTCTTTCGCAGGATCTGCTCGGAGTTCCGCCCCGATGCGGTGCTGGCGCCTTGGCTCTTTCCCGATGGGTGCGCGGCGGCGGCGCTGTGCTCCGAGGCGGGACTGCCCCTGACGCTGGTGGCCCAGGGCAGCGACGTCCATTGCTACCTCGGCAGTCCGCCGCGCCGCCGCAGGATCGTGGCGGCGGCGGCGGCGGCGCGCGGGGTGGTCTGCCGCAGCGGAGACCTCGCGAGGCGACTCGCCGAGGCGGGCGTCGGCCCGGAAACGCTGCACGTGATCTACAACGGGGTCGATACGGGGATTTTCCGCCCG
>SLGN01000117.1 GCA_007123695.1 Verrucomicrobiales bacterium | reverse complement strand
GATCCACAACGACCACCTCGACTCGCTTGGCGGTAGCCTTGAGGAATACTACGAGACGGTTTCCAACTAACCTCCCCTCCCCCCGCTCCCCCAGCGGAACCTTCGCGGGAGCGTCCGAGACCGGGCGCTCCCGTTTTCCGTGATGGACGCCACCTTCTCACCCGCCGGTCGCCGGCGCCACCTCGACGGCTTCGGCCGCCTCCAGGGAGATTCCCACGAGGCCGCCGTCCTCGCCCCGCAGTTCCAAGGTGCCGCCGCCGCGGTTGCACGCCACCACCTCGAGGGGGCTGCCCGGCTTCATCCCGTGGCCTGCGAGAAAGTCGAGGACCTCGCGCGACTGCTCGCGCACCCGCACCACGACGACGGAGCTGCCCGGGGCGCACTGCGACAGCGGCATGGCGCCCCGCCCGGCGTCGAGTCCGCCGTCGCTGCGGGGGATGGGATCGCCGTGGGGATCGACCGAGGGATCGCCCAGAAACGCGGCGAGCCGCTCCACCACCTTCTCGGAGACGGCGTGCTCCAGCACCTCCGCCTCGGCATGCACCTCGGACCAATCCATCCCGAGCGTCTCGACGAGGAACAGCTCGACGATGCGGTGGCGGCGCACCATGCGCAGGGCCAGGGCCTCGCCCTCGGGCGTCAGCCCCACCCCCTGCCGCGGGCGGTAGTCGGCGAGTCCGGCGGCGGCGATGGACTTCACCATCGTCGTGACCGTGCCCGGCGACACGTCCAGCGCCCTCGCCAGTTCGCCCATGGGCACGCAAGGCGACGCGAGCGACTCGCGGAGCATCCAGATCTGCTTGAGGTAGTCTTCGGTAGTGGGGCTGGCCATGGCGGAACAGAGGCGGTCGCGGACGCCCGGAATCGCCGCGCCCTCGCCACAAGATACCGACTCGTAGAACCAGCGACAAATTTTCTGTGAAAAGATTTCTTGCTTTGATGAATTAAAGGATGAATTTTGATTGGTCAAAATCAGAATTTCGAGGATTCGTATTTCCGGAGGCTTCGGCACGTCCCGCCGTCCCCTCGCCTGGCGAACCGGATCCTCGGGAGCTGGTTTCCGTCCGAACCATCCATGAATCCAATCCATATCCCGCAAAGCAAGATGAAGACCCACTCCACGCACCCGGCCGCGGCCGGCGTCTCCTCCCGCCGCGCGCGCCGCGCCGGTCTCACCCTGATCGAGCTGCTCGTCGTGCTGGTGATCCTCACCGGCATCGGCGGCCTGCTCATCCCGACGATCAACAACGCCCTGTCCCGCACCCACGTGGCCACCTGCGCGGCGAACTTCCCGGAAGTCCACCAGATGTTCCAGCGCGTCCAGCTCGAGTTCGGCCAGTTCGGCTCGGGCTTCGACTCGGGCATCGAGACGGGCTCGCCGACGGCCTCGGTCAACGGCTACGAGATCCAGCCGCTGACGGCGGGCGAGGCTACCGCGCTCGCCAATGTGGGCATCCTCGGCGTCGTCGACCACGATCCCGCCGCGCCCGAATACAACGTGACCTTCAACATCGGAGCGACGCCGCGCACCCTCGAAGAAGGGGGGCAGCTCATCACCCTGACCCCCGCGCAGGCCGAAGACATCTTCCTGCCCATCGCCAACGGCGAGAAGTACGTCTGGCTCGGCATCGGGCGGAACTGGTCGCACCTCGGCAACCTCGCCCCGGAGCCCCCGGTCCACTTCGGCGACACCGTCGGCCAGCTTCCCAACGACGTCCACTCGCGCTTCGGCGGAGTCTTCCTCGTCTCGACCCAGAACGGGGCCGCCCCGCTGGCCCGGGCCCGCTTCGCGCGGGTGACCCTCGGCCTCGACGGAGAGAGATTCGAGACCGCCGACGAGCACCTCGAAGTCTACTGGGAAGAGCTGAACCAAAATTGACAAACCGCCCCGCAGCGCGGAAGGCATCCTTCCGCAGCCTAGATCCGGCACCCTTTGCGGGAGCGCCCCGTTGCGGGCGCTCCCGCCTTCGCTTGCCCACCTCGCCATGAAGCCGCTTTCTTCGCCATTGACTGTCCCTACCGACCCGCGCGACGCCGTCCTGCGTCGGCCCGACCGTGGCGTCACCCTCGTCGAGCTGCTCGTGGTGCTCACCGTGCTTGTCGCCCTCGGCGGCATCGTGGTCTCCACCATGAGCCGCGACGTCCGCATCCAGACCGGAGACGGGACCGAACGCAGCGCCGACGAGATCGTCACCCTCGCGACGATGCAGGCGGTGCGCGACGCCTTGCTCGGTACGTCGCCGACGGATCTGGGCTTCCACCAAGACCTCGGCCGACTCCCCCGCCGCCTCGGGGGACTCATCGACAATCTAGGGCGAGTCGTCGATTCGACTGTCGTCATCGATCCGCCCTACGATCCCGCGACAAAACATGGCTGGCGCGGTCCCTACATCGTCGGCAGCGGAAGCCGCTACGAAGACCGAATTGTCTCCGGCGACGGATTTCCCACCACCGATCCCGACGACGAAATCCCCGCTGCGATCCTTCAAGATCCCGCCATTCTCGACGCATGGGGCAAGCCGCTCGTGCTGATGCAGGCCGGCACGCCCTACGCCCGCCTCGTTTCCGCCGGACCGAACCGCGTTCTCGAAACGGATTTGGAAGATCCCGTCGACGCCGACCGGGGCGACGATCTCGTCCTGTTCCTCTTCTCCTTCGACCCGAACCTCTGATGAAGACGGCCCCCACCCCACGCATCCGTACCGGTCCGCGCCGCACCGCCGGCCTAACCCTTGTCGAGCTACTCGTCGTGCTCAGCCTCGTCGCAGTGCTCTCCACCGTGGCCCTGCGCAGCGTCACCGGGCTCGTCGAAGAAAAGCGCTACGACGCCAACGTCCAGCAGCTCGAGGAGATCGAAAGGGCCGTGCTCGGTCACGGGGACAAGGGCGGATTCGTCGGCGACATCGGCCGACTCCCCATCGCGAGAGGCACCGTCGACGAGGAACTTCTCGGCGAACTGTGGAATCCGGCCGTGGCGCTGGTCGCGGCGGGCCTCCTTCCTTACCAGATCCGCACTCCGGCCGGCGATCCCGATATCCGTCTCGGCACCGGCTGGCGCGGGCCCTACCTCGATCTCGGGGTGAACCGCCGGCGTCTCGTCGATGGCTTCGCCAATCCCTTCCTACCCTGGCAGGCCGACGGCACCGCCGCCCTCGACGGCAACCCCGTCGCCATCGTCCAGAGCCTCGGCGGCGACGGAGCCCCCGGCGGCATCGGAATGGACGAGGATCTCTCGGTCGTGTTTGAAGCGACGGCTGACGCGGTCAACGCAGGTCGCGCGCTAGTCGCCGATGTGTTCTGGCGCCGACCGCTGGTTGTGACGGTGAAAAGCCACGATGGCCCCTTTGTTGATGGCGATGGAACGCATCTGATTGTTCGCATCTACGGAGCTGACGGAAATGGAGGGCTGCACACCATCGAACAAGTCATAGAAGTCGTAACTAACATCCCTGCAGCGGACTCGTCTTTCACTTTCACTTGCGATGGCGACGACGATCCAAATGATGACGACGGACCCGGGATCGCCTACGGAGCAAAAGTCATTCGCGCCTACCAGCGCACTGGAGAGCCTAGTACCAAGGAGACACAGATCCACACGTCCACCCGCAAATCCCCGGCTACCCATATCGTCGTC
>SLGN01000052.1 GCA_007123695.1 Verrucomicrobiales bacterium | reverse complement strand
CGATTCAAAAAACCATCGAGTTCGGGGTAGGACAGACCTCTTCCGATAGCGCGAAAAATTCGTCGAACGCCCGTAACGCTGGCAGAACAAAATCGGTAGTAAGGGCATCAAGCAGATTGTCCCGTCAAAGAGACCTGATCCTCGAACGCACCGATCCTCGGCAAAGTTCCCGGGGTGGGACCAAGCCTGGGAGACCCGTGGTGGTCATTGCTCCCGTTCAGGCCCCTTCTCGAAAGGGCTACTTCCGCAGACGCATCTTCCCACAACGCGCCCACTTCAGCAGTCTTGACATCCCGGCAGGGCGATCCCGAGAACCGACAGACAGAAAACTTCAAATGACCACTCTTGACTGCATCCGAGGACGAATCCGCCCCCTGTTGAACCCGCGCACCGATCCCGAAATGGAATCCGGTACGAACGGAAGAGAATTACGTAGAAATACGTGTTTCGAGGCAGGGGACGTCGGCTACGCTCCCAGCCCATTGAACGGCATCGGGTCATCCGGGGCACCCGTCCCATCAAACCTTCACATGAGCGATCAGACCGACGACGGTGAAACGAGAGGTGTCTCCGAAGGCGGAGTTAGGAATCCTTCTCTGGAGGTCCTAACACGGCGACAGCGGGAGGTCTATCATTGGATCTGCGAGGGCAAGCGAGATCGTGAAATCGCCATGATTCTCGGAATCAGCTACCGCACCGTCACTGTCCACGTCCGCGACATCCTTCAGCGGCTCGGAGCCGAGAACCGCACGACTGCGGCCATGATGGCGAACCGGCTATCGTCCAACGGAGACGGCCCGGCTTCTCCCTCGAAGCCTTGACCCCACGGCCATGGGGCGGCCTGGGAGGCTGGGCCTAAGCCTAGGCCCGTCGCATCCATCCCCAAGATGGGCGCGAGCCATGAGGCCCGCTTGATTCCAGAGCAATCGGAACAGGATGCGAGTCCGCTACGGAACAGCGTCGGACCCAGTCAATCATCGCGTCAGCACAAAATACGTAGTTTTACGCATTCTCATTTTTCTCATCGGCCCAATCATTTTGCCGCCGCTTGTTTTTTGCCCCGTAGCAGGGAGTTCCACAAACCGTCAACCGAGATGTCTCGAACACTGATCGAGTATCATTCAAACCAACGATTTGTCCTCCACGCAAAAGACCTACCGGGAGCAAGGCAGCCGATATCCAAAAAAAGCCAAATGAACCCAAGAAATCGCAGAACGAAGGGCCTTGCGCCCGCCACGAACCTCCTCCGGAGGATTCTCACGGGCCTTGTCGCCCTTCTCAGCGTCGCCCTTGCCGAAGCGGCGACGCTACACGTTCCCGGCGAACACGCCACCATCCAAGCCGCGATCAATGCGGCGAATCCGGGAGACGATATCGTCGTCGCCTCGGGAACCTACGCGGAATCGATCAACCTCAACAAAATGGTCGCGATCCTCGGTGCCAACGCCGGCGTCGCCGCCGGTGCGAACCCAGGCACCCGGGTCGCCGAGACCATCGTGGACGGAGGCTTCATCGTCTCCGCTGCGGGCGCGGTGATCAACGGCGTCACGATCCAGAACGGGCGTCCTTCGGGCGCCGTAAGGGTTGGCGTCACCCTCTCCGCCGCCGCCTCCGGTGTCACCGTCACCAACACAATCATCGAGGGTGTCGGCATGAGCCCGCTCACCGCCCAGAGCGACGGACTCTCCACCCAGCACGGCGTCAACAACCTGACGCTGACCAACTCCACGATCCGGAACAACTGGCGCGGGATCTATCTGAACCCCGGCAGTGGCCACTTCTTTCAAGGGAACCTGATCACTGGCAACAACGGAGTTGGCGTCGGCATCGGATCCGACGGCCAGAGCGATCTCACTCTCACCGACAACACGATCTCGGACCACGACCTCGAAGGCTGGGGGGCGAGCGCGGTCGGCAGCGATGTCGTCGCCAGCGGCAACTCCTTTCTCGACAACGGGGTCTCCGTGGCCCACTACGGCGGCTCGGAGATCGACGCGAACGGCAACTACTGGGGCCCGGACGGACCCGAGGGAGCTTTCTCCGGCGACGTCTCCATCGTCACCCACTACACCAGCGCCGACTTCGACGAGGCAAGCCTCTCGGCCCCGGTGAAGAACCTCACCCAAAACTCCGTCCACGCGACGATCCACGAAGCGTTCGCTGCTGCGGATGCTGGCGACGTGCTCGAGCTACGCTCTGACGAGTACACCGGCGCCGCCCTCACCATCAACAAGCAGGTCACGATCCTCGGGCCGAACGCCGGCATCTCCGGCGACGACGAGGCCCGCGGCGACGAAGCGGTGCTCTCCAACCTGAGGCTGACCGTCACCGCTGCCGGAACCGTCATCGACGGGGTCGAGATCCACCAGACCAACAACACCTCCGACGCGGTTCTCCTTCAGGCCGCCGCGACGGTGACGAACTCCGTCATCCGCAGGGAGGGCATCGACACCGGAACGATCGCCCGCGGTCTCACCACCTCCGTCGGGCTGGTCGGCTACGTCATCACCGACAACCTGTTCACCGGCGATCCCAGTGGCGGGATGTTCGGAGGACACAAGACCTGGAACTCAGGCATTTACCTGAACGGGGGTAGCGGCACCCTCACCGGCAACGTCTTCGAGAACTGCCGCACCGCGATCAACGCAGACGACTTCAACGCCGGTATCGAGATCGCCGACAACGTCTTCCGCACCAGCGGCACCTACCTCGCCTTCGGCGGGACCACCCCGACTGACGGTGCCTTTACCATCGCGGGGAACGAGTTCGGGATCGACTGGAGCAATGCCGAAAGCCTCCCCTCGGCGTTCTTCAACAACAGCAATGTCACGGCGACCTTCCGCCTCGACGTGATCGGGAACACCTACGGCGACGTCGCCAGCGAGGATCTCACCGATGCCCAGAAGTTCGGGATCGAAGCACGGAACTTCCATCGCGGGAGATCTAGCCGGAACGGCGTCGTCGATTTCCTCGAGGGCGAGCAAGTCGTCGTGCTCCCCCTTACGACCATTGCTTCGGCCGTTGCCGCCGCTGCCGCCGGGGATACGGTGCTGGTCTCGCCGGGTGAAGCGAGCGAGTCCCTGACTCTTACGAAGCCCCTGACCCTCCGCGGGGCGAACTGGAACATTCCAGCCGCCGACGGCAGCGGGGACGTTCCCGCCGGAAGGGGTGCGGAGACCGTATGGACGGTGCCAGCCGATATCTGGCCGAACGCCGACAACATCACCATCGATGGTTTTCATCTGAAGAGCGGCGAGCGGGTGATCCGCCACAACAACGTCGATACCAACAACTTCGCTCTGAAGAACAGCATCGTGGAAAACACCGCTCCGGGTGCTAACGAGCATATCCACTTGTTCGGTCCGGCGGCCCGCCAGGGCTGGCAGTTTTCGAACAACCGCTTCATCGGGAGCTACAACAATGGCTCCATCCAGTTCGCCGGAAGCAGCAATTCCGACATCCTGGTCGAAGGAAACGATTTCATGGGAACCGGGAACCGGGCCCTTTTCGGCGCCCCTGCCAACCTCGTCGTTCGGGGGAACTATTTCGATTCCTCCAACATCACCGGCATCAACATGAACGGCTTGGACAATCCGCTCATCGAAGACAACCTGGTTCGGGTGGCCGGCTTTGGATTGCAGTT
>SLGN01000308.1 GCA_007123695.1 Verrucomicrobiales bacterium | reverse complement strand
CGAGCCAGGGCAGGGTGTCGCGCCAGCCGTCCGAGCGGCCCGAGAGCACTTCGGCGCCCCCGATGGCGAAGACGAAGAAAAGCAAGGTCGGGACCGTCGCGAGAAGCAGCCCGATTCCTGGACCCGGGAGACGGCTGCGCGCCAGCAGGGGCGAAACGAGGGCCGCCGCGAACGGCAGAGCGATGGTCCAGGCGGGGCTGACGTGGTCGAAGAACATGGACTGGGGCGGGCGGAGCCCGGCGGCGGGGACACCACTCCCACCGAAGCGCCGCCGCGCCGGACTGACAAGGCGAAATGCGGCCCGGCGCTCGCTTCCTCTCCACGCACATGCCCGCCGTGGGAGGGAGCGGGGGGGCGAAAGTTCCGCTTGACCGGAAGCCCCGCCTTCTAGAACATTATCCATGGGTGATCTTCCTCTCGGTCTCAGCTTCGACGACGTCCTTCTCGTTCCGCAGCGCAGCGCGGTGCTGCCCTCGGACGTGGATCTTTCCACCCGCCTCGCGGCGGACATCCCTCTGAACATTCCCATCCTCTCCTCGGCGATGGACACCGTGACCGAGGACGGTCTCGCCATCGCCCTGGCGCGCGAGGGCGGGCTGGGCGTGGTCCACCGCAACATGCCCGTGGGCGAACAGGCCGACATGGTGGCGAAGGTGAAGCGGTCGGAGAACACCGTGATCGTCGATCCCTTCACCACCCGAGCCGAGATCACCATCGCCCGGCTCCAGGAGATCATGCGCGAGAAGGGGGTCAACGGTTTCCCCGTCATCGACGCCGGGGGCGTGCTCGTCGGAATGGTGACGAGCCGCGACATCTGGTATGTCGAGGACGAATCCGCCACCGTCGCCTCGGTCATGACTCCGCGGGAGCGGCTCATCACCGCGCGCGAGGACACCCAACTCGAGGAGGCCCGCCGAATCCTCCAGCACAACCGCATCGAGAAGCTTCCCCTCGTCGACGGTGCCGGGCGACTCGTCGGCCTCATCACCGCGCAGGACATCGAAAAGCGCGACCGCTTCCTCAACTCGGCCAAGGACGAGAAGGGACGCCTCCGCGTCGGCGCGGCCATCGGCGTGGGCGAGGACTGCTTCGAGCGGGCCGCCGCCGTGATCGAGGCCGGCGCCGACGCCGTCTTCATCGACGCCGCCACGGGCCATACCGAGCGGGTCCTCTCCGTGATCGAGCGGCTCCGCAGCGAGGGGCCCACCCCTGTCGTGGCGGGGAACGTCGTCACCGCCGAGGGCGCTGCGGACCTCATCGCGGCCGGCGCGGCGGCGGTGAAGGTCGGTGTCGGTCCCGGTTCCATCTGCACCACCCGAGTCATCGCCGGGGTCGGCCTTCCCCAGTTCAGCGCGATCCAGGCCGTCGCCTCCGTCTGCCGCGAAAAGGGCGTGCCCCTCATCGCCGACGGCGGCATCCGCTACTCGGGCGATTTCGTCAAGGCGATCGCCGCCGGAGCCGACCTCGTCATGCTCGGTTCGCTCCTCGCGGGATGCCGGGAGAGTCCCGGCGCCATGGTCCAGCACCAGGGCCGCACTTGGAAGGAATACCGGGGAATGGGCTCGCTCAAGGCCATGCGCAAGGGCTCGGGCGACCGCTACGGGCAAAATTCCTCGGGCAAGCTCGTCGCCGAAGGCGTCGAGGCCCGCGTGCCCTACCGCGGACCGCTCGCCGACACCGTCTTCCAACTGCTCGGCGGCCTGCGCAGCGGCATGGGCTATCTCGGTGCGGGCAGCCTCGACGAGCTGCGGCGGCGTGCCAGCTTCGTCCGCATCACCACCGGCGGCCTCCGCGAGAGCCACGCCCACGACATCACCATCACCGAAGAGCCGGTCAACTACCAGCCGGCCAACTGACCGCTTCCGCATCTGCCTCTTCCACCGCAGTCCGGCGGCAGGCAGGCGTTTCCTTTTCCCCATCACCCTTTCCGGCGACTCACAGCCGCCACCGCAACATGGAACACCCCATCGCCGTCATCGACTTCGGCTCCCAATACACGCAGTTGATCGTGCGCCGCATCCGCGAGCTCGGCTACTTCTCGAAGCTCTACCAGCCCGAAGAGCTGCGCGAGACCGGATCGCCCGCCGCCGTGATCCTCTCGGGAGGGCCCCGCTCCACCCTCGAGCCCGGAGCGCCCGACATCGACTTCGACCATCTCGTCGCCATGGGCGTGCCGGTGCTCGGGGTCTGCTACGGCATGCAGTTGCTCAACCGGAAGTTCGGCGGCGAGGTCGCCCCGGGGAACACTCGCGAATACGGTCCCGCCACCCTCATGGTCGAGCCCGTCGCGGGCGGTCTTTTCGAGGGGCTCGAGGGCCACTCGCAGATCTGGATGAGCCATTCCGACACCGTCAGCGTCCTGCCTCCGGGTTGCGAGGTGGTGGGCCGCAACCTCGACGGCATCCCCGTCGCGCTGCGGTGGAACGAGCGCTTCCACGGCATCCAGTTCCATCCGGAAGTCTCGCACACCCACGAAGGGACCGCGATCCTGCGGAACTTCCTCTCCCTCGCTTCGAATCTTCCCAAGTTCCGCATCTCCTCCTTCAAGGACGAGCTGGTCGAACGGGTCCGGAGCGAGGTCGCGGGCCGCAAGGTGGTCTGCGGCGTTTCCGGCGGCGTCGATTCCTCCGTCCTCGCCGCCCTCCTCCACGAGGCGCAGATCGACACGCGCAACATCTTCGTCGACACCGGGCTGCTCCGCGCCGACGAGGCCGCCGAAGTCGAATCGCTGTTCGCCGAGGTCGGAATCGAGATCGAGACCATCGACGCCTCGCAACGCTTCCTTTCCGCCCTCGCCGGCGTCTCCGACCCCGAGGAAAAGCGGCGCATCATCGGGCGCCTTTTCGTCGAGGTGTTCTTCGACGCCGTCGGCGAGGACGTCGAACTCCTCGCCCAGGGCACGCTCTACCCCGACGTCATCGAGAGCGCCACGAGCGGGTCCATCGCCTCGACCATCAAGACCCACCACAACCGCGTCGACCGCATCATGCAGCTCAAGGCCGAGGGACGCGTCGTCGAACCCCTCGACGAACTCTTCAAGGACGAGGTCCGCGAGCTGGGCCGCGTCCTCGGGCTGCCCGAGCGGGTCGTCGGACGCCACCCCTTTCCCGGGCCCGGCCTCGCCGTGCGGTGTCCCGGCGAAGTCACCGAGGAAAAGCTCGCCATCATCCGGCAGGCGGACAAGATCTACATCGGCCTGCTGCGCGAGAGGCACTGGTACGACAGCGTCTGGCAGGCCTACGCGGCGCTGATTCCGGTGAAGACCGTCGGGGTCAAGGGCGACGAGCGCAGCTACGAATACGCCCTCAGCCTCAGGGCCGTCACCAGCGAGGACGCCATGACCGCCGCCTGGGTCCACCTGCCCTACGAACTCCTCGCCGAAGTCTCCAACCGCATCCTCAACGAGGTGCCGGGCATCAACCGCGTGCTCTACGACATTTCGACGAAGCCCCCCGCCAGCATCGAGTGGGAGTGAGCGGACTTGGAAAAAAAACGCCTCTGGCCTAATCAAGCCATAAGGGAAAGTCAGCTCGTCCGTATCTGAATGTAGAAAGCTTCGGCCAAGCTTTCCCCATTTAGTCTATTCCTTGGTTTTGGTTCATAGCCAACGAGGGGGCGGGAGAAAATCCCGCCCCCTCGTTTTTTTTTTTTTT
>SLGN01000157.1 GCA_007123695.1 Verrucomicrobiales bacterium | reverse complement strand
GATCGGGAGAATCAGGGAAAACTACGGGGTGTTCCCGCCCTCTCAACGCGCGACCTTTTCGTAAAGCGCGAGCGTCTCGCGGGCGATCTCGGCCCAACTGAAGCGCTCCAGCACCCGCGCCCGACCGGCCCGGCCCATGGCGGCGCAGCGTTCTGGGTCGCGCATCAGCTCGTTGATCCCGGCGGCGAGGTCGCGGGCGAACTCTTCGGGCCGCAAGGCCTCGAAAGGCGACTCGGACTGCTGTTCGAGGGGCACGAGCAGGCCGGTCTCGCCGGGCAGCACGATCTCCTTCATGCCGCCGACCTGCGAGGCGACGACGGGGGTCTCGCAGGCCATCGCTTCGAGGTTGATGATGCCGAAGGGCTCGTAGATGGAAGGAGTGCAGAAGACGCGGGCGTGGCTGTAGAGCACGATCTTCTCGCAGGTCGGGACCATCTCCTGGATCCAGACGATGCGCCCCCCTGGCTCGGAATTGGCGGAGGCGACGGCGGCCTCCATCTCGGCCTTGATCTCGGGGGTGTCGGGAGCGCCGGCGCAGAGCACGACCTGTGTGCCGGGGTCGAGATGGCGGACGGCGTTGACGAGGTGGACGATGCCTTTTTGCCGGGTGATGCGCCCGACGAAAAGGACGTAGGGCACCGCCGGATCGACTCCGTATCGCGCGAGGGCCGACTCGTCGAAGGTCGGGGTGTATTCTTCGGGGTCGATGCCGTTGTAGATCACGTGGACCCGCTCTTCGGGCACGTCGAAGAGGCGCAGGATGTCCTGCTTTGTCTCGCCCGAGACGGCGACGACGGCGTCGGCCATCTCGATGGCGGTCTTTTCGAGCCAGACGGTGAAGTCGTAGCCGCCGCCGAGCTGCTCCCGCTTCCAAGGGCGGAGGGGCTCGAGCGAATGGACCGTCAGGACCATGGGGAGGCCGTAGTTGAGCTTGGCGAGGATGCCGCCGAAGTGGGAATACCAGGTGTGGAGGTGGACGACGTCGGCCTCGACTGCCTCGGTGTTGAAGTCGAGGCAGCGCTGCAGGGCGCCGAAGACGGAGCGGAGCGGCGGCGGGGCGGTAACGCCGGAAAGGTCGGCGCCGAAGCCCCGCACGGCGGGATTCTCGCCGGGCGCATCCTGGTCGCCGAAGCAGCGCACCTCGACCTGGCAGAGCCGGGCGAGTTCGCGGGCGAGATACTGCACGTGGATCCCGGCGCCGCCATAGATGTTCGGCGGATACTCGTTGGTGAGGAGGAGCGTTTTCATGCGCACGACCAACAGAGCGGTTCCCGGGGCGATTGCAAGGACGGGCCGCGTTGTGCTGGTTGAAGCCCGGGATCCGCGCGCCGGGCGGGGCGCCGGAATCAGATGAGCTGCCGCTGCTTCACGTTGAGGTATTGCGAGACCGTCTCGGCGCAGAGCTGCTCGTGGTCGGGGATGCCGAGCTCGACCCCGAGGTGGCGCAGGCGGTTGGCCGTCTCGCGCAGCTCCTGCCACTGGAAATGGCCGGCGAGGGATTCGTAGACCTCGGCGTTGGTTTCGGGCAGCGACTTCGCCGAAAAGAGCCGATGGGCGGTGGCGGGCCGCACCATGTTGACGAGCACGAGGTGCTGGCGGTTCACCAGAGGGAGGGCTTTCTGGAATTGCTCGGCGGTGAGCGGGTCGCCGAGATCGACGAGCATCACGAGCAAGGCGCGCCGCGTGAGACGGCGGCGCAGGGCGACCATGAGCTGTTCGAAGTCGGGGGCGACGGACTTCGGCTCGAGCGTGTAGAGGGCGTCGCGGACGAGGTTGTAGTGTCCTTTCCCGTTCTTCGCCCGGATGAAGCGGTCTTCCTTGTCGGCGAAGCTGACGAAGCCGAAGAGGTCGCCCTGGCGCTCGGCCACCGCCGCGAGGATGAGGGAGCAATGGAGAAACTTCTCGAGCTGGGTCGTCACGAGGTGCTCGCCCCCGGCGGAGTCTTCCCGGTAGAGCCAGTCGTCGTCGGGCGCGTCGGCCACCGGCACGCGGATCTCGCGTGCGCTGAGCCGCGAATGGTCCACGACGACGTAGATTTCCTGGGTGCGCTCGATCTGGTAGGTGCGGGTCACCGGACTGCGGCGGCGGGCGGTGGCCTTCCAATCGACGTCGATGTAGTCGTCTCCCGGCTGGTATTCCCGCAATTGCTCGAAGTCCCGGCCTTTGCCGACCTGCCGCACGAGATGGGCGCCGTCGTTGCCGCGCATCAGGAAGACGCCGGAGAGGCGGCGGCGCTCGGCCTGGAGGTCGGGATAGACGCGCACCTCGGCGAGGGGGCGGAGCTGGCGGCGCACCAGCCACAGGCCGAGATGCGAGCGGGTTTCGACGTGGACGGACTCGAGGAGAAAACGGCCGCGCCGCAGCGCCTTCACCGGGTAGGCGAGGGTGCGCGCCGTGGCCGGACCAATGCCGTCGATGCGCTGCAGCAGCGGTCCCTCGGCCCGGAAGTCGGCGGGCAGGGCGAGGCCGTAGCGCAGCCATGGCAGGGCGCCGCCTCGGTTCTCGAAGCGCACCGGCACCTCCAGCTCGCGCCCCTTCGTGCAGCGCAGCGTGGCGGGCAGCTCGGCGGACAGGGCATCGAGCCGGCCGAGGGAGAGGACGAGGTCGGCGAGCGCCGCGATCACGGCGAGCGCGAGGACCAGGCCCGCCGCCGCTTTTGCCGCGCCTTCGGCATAGACCAAGGCGGTGCAGGCCGGTACCGCGACCAGCGCGGAGGTCCAGAGCAGGGGAAGATGGGGCGCCGCTCGCATCGTTTTCGCCTTTTCCCGGTGCCTCCGACCAGGGCCTGCGGAGTCAGCGCGGCACCGCGACCGCGTCGAGCAGCTTGCCGATGGCTTCGTTCACCGTAACCCCTTCGATCTCGTATTCGGGGCGCAGCACGATCCGGTGCGAGAGCACCGGATGGACCATGGCGCGGATGTCGTCGGGCGTGACGTAGTCGCGCCCGCGCAACGCGGCGAGCGCCCGACTGGCGAGGAGGAGGGCGCGGGTCGCGCGGGGCCCGGCGCCGACCTGGATGCTGTCGAGGTCGCGCGAGCGGCGCACGATCTCGACGCAGTAGGCGACCAGCTCCTCCTTCATCGTGATGCCCTCCAGAGCGGTGCGGGCCCGCCCGATCTCGGCCTCGGTCAGCACCGGCTCGACGGCCCCGCTTTCGAGGATCTGCTCGGGGCTTTCGCTGCCGAGCGAAGCGAGGGCGAGCTGCTGTTCCTCCTCGGCGCTGGGGTAGTCCATCTCGACGCGCAGGAGAAAGCGGTCCTTCTGCGCTTCGGGCAGCGGATAGGTGCCCTCGTATTCGATCGGGTTCTGCGTCGCGAAGACGGTGAAGCTCGCTGGCAGCGCGTGGGTCACGCCGTCGATGGTCACGAGCCGCTCCTGCATCGCCTGGAGCAGGGCGGACTGCGTCTTGGCGGGCGCGCGGTTGATTTCGTCGGCCAGCAGGAAGGAGGTGAAGACGGGCCCTTTGACGAGATGGAAGGCTCCTTCCTGAAGGTTGAAGATGTTCGTGCCGGTGATGTCCGAGGGCATCAGGTCGGGGGTGAACTGGATCCGGGAGAAGTCCGTCCCCAGCACTTTCGCGAGGGTGCGCACGAGCAAGGTCTTGGCCACGCCCGGCACGCCTTCGACGAGGATGTGGTTGCCGGTGAAAATGGCGATC
>SLGN01000326.1 GCA_007123695.1 Verrucomicrobiales bacterium | reverse complement strand
GGGGTCTTTGCGAAGCTCAAATCGGAGGGGCGGACGGGGCCGAAGCGGACGAGCGGCGCGCGGAGGATGCGCGGGGCGGACTTCGGCGGATTGCGGTCGCTGCGGGATCTGCAGCCAGGGACATCGGAAATCGTCTCCGGTCGGGGTTGATGCCCGGTTTTGGGGTTCGAGCATCCGAGGGGTTTCGGAAAGCCGGGCTAGAGGCCCTGTCAGGCTTCCTCCGTGGTGTGCATTTGGTTTTTTCGGTGCGCTCCTGCGGCGCTTTCGGTGACGCCGTTCACCAATCGCGTCACGAAGGAGCCGCCGCCGGGGCCGAGAAAGTTCATCTGCGCCTCGTAGAGACTGTGGTCGGCGTAGAGGTCGTCGGGCAGTACGTAGCCGAGGTAGTCGCCGCAGAAGCAGCTGAGGTGGAGTTCCACGTTGAGCGTTCGGGCCTTGGCCCGCATGGCGGGCGAGAGCATGCCGGAGAGCTCGAAGGGGAGACCGAGCCAGAGGTGTTCGTCGAGACCGAGTCCGGCGATCCGTGTCGTGCCGGGGTGCAAGAGGCGCGATGTCGCCGGGGCGAGGCGCAGGGCGCGGTTGAGTCGGACGCGCAGCGGCGGGAGCGGCAGCGAAGCGAGGGAAATCGCCCTGAGGTCGGCGGTTTCGCGCAGGACGGCGGTTTCGAGGGCTGAGGAGACGATTCCGGCCAGGTCGTTTCCGATCCGCTCGGGGTCGGCCTTGGTGCCGTCGGGCATTTTCGGCGAGTGGCTGCCGACGACGCCGGCGGCGAAGGCGGCGAATTCGACCGAACCGCCGGTCTCGAGGGCTTGCACGAAATGACCCGGATAGTCGCCCGCGTATTCGAGGACCGAGGAGGGCAGGCAGGTGGCGTGCGCGCCGTAGAGCGAGACGAGGGCGCGGGCGCCGTCCGCCTTTCTTCGGAGGACGAGGGTCTCGAGCGAGGCGTCCACGGGACCTCCGGCGAGTGTCCGGTTGCGGAGATGGGCGGGTGCGACGAGGTCGAGCCAGCCCCAGGCGGCAGGCTGCGCCCCGGAGACGGCGGCTGCGGCGCATTCGACGATGGCCGATGCGAGGCGGCGCGTCGCTTCGGGATCGTGCGGGCCGGTGACGCTTTCTTCCAGCCAGTTGCGTCCCCAGGCGCCGGGCCCGCAGTGGGTGTGGGTGGAGGTGAAAAGGATCGGCCAGGGCGTATTGCCGTCCGGCCCGGCGAGCCCCCGTTCGACCGCTGCGGCAACTTCGGGATGGACGAGAAGGAGGTCAGTGCAGACGATGAGCGCGGCGGCGTGCTCGGTGCGGAGGAAGACGCAGCGGGCGAAGAGGGGATCGCGTTGTCCGGCGCTGCGCGCCCCGCGCCGGGCGCCGTAGCCGGCGAGAGGCCAGTCCTCCAGCTTGAACTCGCGGGCGGCCCAGCCAGCCTCCAGTTTGCCGGACTGCTTGGGCCGCCGCCGCAGTTCCGCCCCCGAATGTCCTGGCCAATGCGATCGCCTCGCGTGCGCCGTCGTGGTCGGATGCCGCCGTGCCATCAACGGGCCACGGACCTACGAGCCCGGCCCAAGCGCCCGCCCCGGCGGCGGCGCCTCCGAGCAGGATTTTCCGTCGGGTCGGTTTCTTCGCAGCCGGGGGCATGGGGTGGGGCGGCGTGGCGTGGCGTGGTCACTCGGCCTTCTTCTTGAAGGAGCGCCCGATCTTGACCGCCTCCTGCACGCGACCGGAAACTCCGCCGTCGCTACCCACGGCGAGGAAGGAAAAGCCTTGCTCGAGGCGTCGTTCCACATCTCCGCTTCCGCAGAGGGTGCCAAGAGGCACGCCGGTCTCCTTCGCCGCGGCGACGACTTTCTCGATGGCTTCCTCCACGGCGGGATCGCCGAGGGGAACGCCGAGCGAGAAGGCGAGGTCGGAGGGGCCGATGAAGAGACCGCCGATGCCGGGCGTCGAGGCGATGGCGTGGACGTGTTCGACGGCGGAAGCGCTTTCGATCATGACCCAGAGGACCAGTTCGCCTTCGGGGTCGAGCGGCCAGAGGTCGGCGCGCTTGGCGTATTCCCCGCCGGAGAGTCCCCATTGGCGGGCGGCCCAACCGTAGCCGACGCCCCGCAAACCTTCCGGTTCGAAGTCGGGAGCGTCCTTCAGCTGCGGGAAACGGCAGGCCCGGACCATGGCGACGGCGTCCTCGGGCGTATCGACGTGGGGAACGACGACGCCGACGGGGCCGAGGTCGAGGACCTGCTTGAGGATGAACTGGAGCTGCTCGCGCCCGGCCGCGGGGACGCGGATGAAGGGAGCTGTGCGCATCTGGAGTCCGTCCTTGAGTACCGCCGCCTTGCTCGTCATCCCGACGAGGTAGGCTTCGAGACGGGTCGGGTCGTAGGGGGAATGCTCCATGTCGACGATCACGAAGTCGAGTCCGCTGCTGGCGATGGAGGCCCCGGCCCGCAGCGAGACGTTGGAGGAAAAGACCCCGAAAGCCGGCTTGCCCGACTCCATCAGATCGACGTAGCGGTTGATGCGGGGAGGTTTCGCCTCGTCGGCGGAGAGCGGCGGATGAGCCGAAGCGAGAACGAGGAGGGCGGAGAGGGACAGGAATGTTTGGCGCATGGTCTTTTGGGGGCTGAATCGGCTTTCAGAATAGCGGGCGGCTCCGGCAGGGCAAGGAGGATCGGCGCACTTCGCGAATTTTCGACGCAAAGAGTCGCAAAACAGTAGGAGAAAGATATACTGCTCGCCGTCATGGTTCGGGATTCCTAGAATCTCGGGTTGGTGTAGTAATGGAGCCTGGGCGTGGTGAAGTGTTGCAACCTCAAGACTCCGGATCTCCACCGCGCCAAGAATTCGATTCGGGAAAATTCCGGAACTTTGACGACGTGGAATCCAAGAATCTTCTTCCCCGAGGGCGGAGCCGCCCCGCCGACAAGCCACCATGATGAACCTCTCCACCTTGCAAGTCGCCGTCCTCGCGGGCGGCCCCGGTTCGGAACGTGAAGTCTCGCTAGCCTCCGCCAAGGGGGTCGTCGAGGCCCTTGGCGGTCGCGTCGGGGCTGTGCATCTCGTCGATGTCGGCGGACCCGGTTTCGAACTGCCCGCCGGGACCGACATCGCCTTCAACGTCATCCACGGCACCTTCGGCGAGGATGGCGGGCTCCAGGCGGAACTCGAGCGTCGCGGCGTGCCCTACACCGGAGCGCGCCGCGAGAGTTCGGAAACCGCCTTCGACAAGGTCCTGAGCAAGCGCCGCTTCGTCGATGCGGGGGTGAGCACGCCCGCATCGGAGGTGATCCTCGCCTCGGAGGGCGGCGCGGTTCCTGCCTCGATCGGGATTCCCTGCGTGGTCAAGCCCCCGCGCGAAGGCTCCAGCGTCGGGGTCCACCTCGTTCGCACGGAGGAGGAATGGGCCGCCGCTTTCGCCGATGCGGCGAAATATTCTGACGACCTCCTCGTCGAGGAACTCGTTTCGGGAAAGGAGCTGACCGTCGGCATCGTCGGCGACGAAGTTCTGCCCATCATCCACATCCAGCCACGCTCGGGCTTCTACGACATCTCGAACAAGTATCCGTGGATGACGGGGCAGGGGGGCACGGACTACTTCTGCCCCGCGGACCTGCCGGCACCCGTGACCGAGGCGGTCCAAGCCGAGGCGCTCCGCGCCCATCAGGCCCTCGGC
>SLGN01000169.1 GCA_007123695.1 Verrucomicrobiales bacterium | reverse complement strand
TCCCCGACGCGCCCGGCATCAGCGGGCTGAAATGGGGCGCCGACGGGCGGCTCTACGCTTGCGTCTCGCGAGAGCAGCGGGTCGTCGTCTTCGCCGATCGCAAGGAAGCCGCCGAACTCGCGCGCGAAGTGCGGCCCAACGACCTCGTCGTGACCCACGACGGGAACCTCTACTTCACGATGACGCCGACTTCGGAGATCCGACGGATCGATCCCTCGGGAAAGATGAGCGTCGTCAGCGCCGGTGTGGTGGGACGTCCCAACGGAATCGCCCTTTCCCCCGACCAGGGCACCCTCGCGGTCTCCGACCATGGCGGCAAGCACGCGTGGGTTTACCGCGTCGAGCCCGACGGCAGCCTCGCCCATCCGGAGGCCTACATGGAGCTCAGAACCCCCGAGGAGACTCCCGAGGTCTCGAAGGGCGACGGCATGACCACCGACGTCCACGGACGCTACTACGTGACCAGCGCCGTCGGCCTGCAAGTCTTCGACCCCACCGGGCGCCTCTGCGGCGTGCTGCCGGCGCCGGACCCCGCCGTTCCGATGGTCAGCGTCGCCTTCGCCGGTGCGGGTCACGAATGGCTGCACGTGGCCAACGGCGGCAAAATCTGGCGGCGGAAGACGAAGACCCGCGGCGCCCTCGGCTTCGAGCCGCCGCGGCCGAACGTGGCGCCTCCGAAGTGAGCGGTCCGCCCGGGGCGATGCGTCTCAGCGCCCGAACTCCCGGAGCCGGGCGAGGTGCTTGGCGAGCAGGTCGAACTCGAGATTGACCCGGACTCCGGGCCGGACCCGCCGCAGGTTCGTGACCTCGTGGGTGTGCGGGATGATCCAGAGGACGAAGCGGTCGTCGTGCAGCTCGGCGAGGGTGAGGCTGATCCCGTCGACGCAGATCGAACCCTTCGGCGCGACGAGGTGGGCGAACTCGCGCGGCAGGGCCACGGCGAAACGGTGGTCGTTGCCGACCGGCTCGTAGGCGAGGACCTCGGCGCAGGCATCGACATGGCCTTGCACGAAGTGGCCGCTGAGCCGGTCGCCGACGCGCAGCGAGCGCTCCAGGTTCACGGGGTCGCCGGTGGCAAGGTCTCCCAAGTTGGTGAGCCGAAGGGTCTCGTGGAGCAGGTCGAAGCGCATCGCGCCGTCGGAGACCTCTACGACGGTGAGGCAGGCCCCGTTGTTGGCCACGCTCTCGCCAAGAGCGACTTCGTCGGCAAAGGGCGCGCGCACCCAGAGCCGCGCCCCGGTCGCCACGGGCTCAAGGTCGGCCACTTCGCCGCAGGTTTCGATGATGCCGGTGAACATGCCCCAAGGCTACGGCGGCAGAGGCGCCTTGGACAGGGAAAAATGCAAGGCTGGAAAGCCTTCGCGGGGAGCCGCAGATCGGGCGAAAACCCGCGGCCAGGCGAACCGAATGCCACAATTGGACGGTTCTTTATGCCACAATTGGACGAAATTAAATGCCGCAATTAGACGCTAACTTATGCAGCAAATCCGAGCCGAACCGCCGGGGCCCGGTGCGGGCGCGGCAATGGCATCGCCAGTATCTCCGCTCCATCGTCGAGCGCGACATCCGCGACGTGGCCCGCATCCGCGACGGCGGCGACGTGGCCCGGCTGCTGGAGCTGCTCGCGCGGCGAACCGCCGAGCTTCTCAACGTCTCCTCCCTCGCGCAGGATCTCGCCCTCGACCGCCAGACCGTCGACCGTTACCTCGTCGCGCTCGAGCGGCTCTTTCTCGTGCGCACTCTGCCGGCGTGGCATCGCAACTCGGCCAAGCGTCTCGTCAGGGCGCCGAAGATCCATCTTTGCGACAGCGGCCTTGCCGCAACCCTCGCCGACCTCCGGCCCGAGGACTGGCTCGCGAAGCGCGACCGCTTCGGGCATCTCCTCGAGTCCTTCGTCGTGCAGCAGCTCGTCGCCCAGACGGGATGGACCGACCCCGACCTGCGGTTCTGGCACTACCGGGACAAGGACCAGGTCGAGGTGGACTGCGTCGTGACCCGGGGGAGAAAGGTCTGGGGCCTCGAGGTGAAGGCATCCACCACGGTCTCGACCTCCGCCGGGGTGGGCCTTCGGCGCCTCGCGGACCAGGCCAAAGGCGACTTTCAGGGGGGGCGCGGTCCTCTACGGTGGTCAATCGGTGTTGTCGCTGGGTCGGGACGGTGTCTTCGCCGTCCCCATTTCGCGGCTTTGGGAATGGTGACGCGGGGCGGGAGGCGGCATGCGCCCCCTACTCGCCGACGACGAAGCGCTCCTTGCCCTTGCGCCAGTCCTCGAAGACTTTCTTCGCCTTTTCCCGCTGCGCTTCGGTCAGGATCGGATGCAACTCGGCGAGGGATTCCTCGACGTGGGCGATGTCCTCCACCATGTAGGCCCTGCGACGCTCGTAGCGGCGGTCGAGGGCCTCGGCAACGATGGGGCGGATCCGCTCGACCTGCTCGGCGTCGAGGTCGAGCTGGCGGGCGAGGTGCTTGGTCACGAACTCCTTCGATTCCTTGTCGCGCCAGCCCTCGCTCAAGGGGACGACGCGGACCAGCAGCAGGAAGAAGGCGACCGCACCGAAGACGACGCCCGCCCCGAACACGGCGAAGAGGCCGCAGCCGGCCTTCAGCTTGGTCTTCGTCGTCGTTTCCATGGGCTCAGAGGGGAAGGGGGAGCTGGGCGGCCCATTGCGTGACGAGGCCGCCGAGGCCGTCGGGCAGGGCGTGGCGATGGGTCATGGCCAGGAAAATCGCCGCGCCGAGGGCAAGTGGCAGCCCCGCTGCGGCGAAGCGCCACGAGAGCGCCGCGAGGCAGTCGCCGAGGCCGGGCCGGGCGGCGGCAAGGGCGGCGCGCAGTCGCGTCTCGAAGCCGAAGTCCGGAGCCTCGCCGAAGGGGCGGTGGGCGCGTGCCTCGCCAAGGAGGCGTTCGAGTCCGGGGTGGGGTTCTGTTTCGTTCATGGTTCGATTCCGAGTTCTTCGAGGAGGGCCCGCATCTTCTTGCGGGCGCGGTGGGCGCGGACCTTCACGTTGGACTCGCTCCAGCCGGTCAGGGCGGCGGTCTCGCGAACCCCGCGCTCCTCGAGGTCGAGCAGGGTGATGACGAGGCGGTCCTTTGCGTCGAGCCGCCCGAGGAGCAGGTGCACCGTTTCCCAGGCCTCGCGGCGCGCGCGCTCCCTCTCGTCGGCGGGGTCGGCATCCTCGGGGCGGGCGTCGGGATCGACGGTGCGCTCGGTCTCGCGGCGGCGGCGGTTCTGCCGCAGGAAGTCGTAGCAGCCCCGCACCGCCACGCGCATCACCCAGTGCTCGAAGGGCGCATCGCTGCGGTAGCCGGGGAGACCGCGCCAGAGCTTCAGGAGTAGCTCCTGCACGAGGTCCTCCAGCTCGGGCCGCGAGCGGGCGAAGCGCGAGGCCGTCGCCCAGAGGCGCGGGCGATAGGCCGCGGCGAGGCGGACGAAGGCGTCCTCGTCTCCCCTTGCGGCCCGGGCCACCCATTCGGATTCTGGAATCTCCCTTTCCACCGTCGGCGTCGTCCCGCTTGTAGCGAAAAAAAACATATCGGGCAAGCAGCTGCCTGTTTCCCGTGAGACGGCGCCGGGGCAGGGCCGGTTACGGGAAAAAAGGGGCTGCGAGTCCCGGCGGTCGGGGATACACTCCCCGCCGATCCCATCCCCGACCATGTCCGAGCGACGCAAACAG
>SLGN01000616.1 GCA_007123695.1 Verrucomicrobiales bacterium | reverse complement strand
TCGGTACGGCCTCTTGGTTCTTGGTTCTTGGTTCTTGGTTCTTGGTTCTTGGTTCTTGGTTCTTGGTTCTTGGTTCTTGGTTCTTGGTTCTTGGTTCTGCCTTCCCTGATTCTTTCGTTGTTGCGATATGCCTTCCCAAAAAGATCGTCGGCCTGCTCTCCACGGGGCACCCTCGTGTTGGATGGTGTCGCCGTGCGGGCGATCCCGGCGGAGAGGCGGAGTTGGCGTTTCCGCTTGTAGATCCGTTTTCCCCGCATGAAAGCATGAAAGTTTCCGGAGAATGGCGGCGCTCGATCGAGCTCGCGGAGCATCCCCAGTCGGTCCGCATCCTCGACCAGACACTGCTGCCGCACGAAGTGCGATGGATCGAACTGGCCGATCTCGCCGCCGCGACCGAGGCCATCGAGGCGATGCGGGTGCGGGGCGCTCCCCTGATCGGTGCGACGGCGGCCTGCGGGGTTTGGCTCGCATTGCGCGACGACGCTGCCGACGCCTCGCTCGCGGCCTGCCGCGAGAGGCTGCTCGCGACGCGACCCACCGCGGTGAACCTGCGCTGGGCGCTCGACCGCATGGAGTCGGTGCTGCGGCCCCTGCCACCTGCCGAGCGCGCCGGGGCGGCGTGGCGCGAAGCGGCGGCGATCTGCGAAGAAGACACCGAATCCAACCGCGCCATCGGAGGTCTCGCCATGGAACTGATCGCCGCGGCGAGAGACGGCAAGCGCGGCGGCGGCCCGGTCAACATCATGACGCACTGCAACGCCGGCTGGCTCGCCTGCGTCGATTGGGGCACCGCCCTATCGGGCGTCTACCTCGCCCACGAAGCCGGGATCGACCTGCACGTCTGGGCGAGCGAGACCCGCCCGCGCGGGCAGGGTGCGGCCCTCACCGCCTGGGAGCTCGGAGAGCACGGCGTGCCCCACACCGTCGTCAGCGACAACGCAGCCGGGCACCTGATGCAGCGAGGGCTGGTCGATGTCTGCATCGTCGGCGCCGACCGGGTCTCGGCCTGCGGCGACGCCGCCAACAAGATCGGCACCTACCTCAAGGCTCTCGCCGCCCGCGAGCACCGCATCCCCTTCTACGTCGCCGCCCCGTGCAGCACGATCGACTGGACGGTCGAGGACGGAGTCGTCGGCATCCCGATCGAGCAGCGCGGCCCGCAGGAAGTAACGCATGTGACCGGAGCGACCGAGGAAGGCCGCCTTGAAACCGTCCGCATCGTCCCCGCCGCCTCGCCCGCCCGCAACGACGCCTTCGACGTGACTCCGGCGGAGCTGGTCACGGCCCTTGTCACCGAGCGCGGCGTCGTCGAGGCGAGTGCGGCAGGCCTGGCCGCCTTGCGCGACGGCGCCGCTTGAGACGATCGCTTATCGGTCGCATTCGATCGCGACGAAATCCCACGGGTTCCACTCGATCTCGATCGCGTCGCCGTCCGCGTAGGCGGTGCCGCTCCGCAGATTCACCGCCCGCCGCCACCCGCCCGTCCGAACCAGCTTCAGGGAAAGGGCCTCCGCCCCGGTGGCCCCGACTTCGCCGATGCCGTCGATGGCGCCCTGGCGCGAGGGATTCATCACCACGCCGACGAGTTCGCGCCCGTCGCGCAGGTCCCAGCGCAGCACCTCGACGGGCACGAAGGGCCGGTCGCCCGCATGTGCCGTCGCCGCGACCACCGGCACGACGCCGGACTCGGCGAGGAGACCGCCAAGAATTTCGCGCCACTGCGCGCCCGCCTCGCCGAAGCGTTCCTCGTGGTCGAAATAGGCCACGGGCGACAGGTTCAGATACACGGCACGCCCCTTGCCGCTGCGTTTGTCGATCAGGGCATCGCGGTCGCGCTCGGGACGCACGATGGCGCCGTGGCGCAGCGCGCCCTCGTAGTCGAGCCGCTCGAGATAGGGACGCTGGTAGTTCTCGCCATTGATCTCCCAGATCTGCGCCCCTCCGCCCCAGTAGGTCTCGTCGTCGCCGCGTTCGATGCCGAAGAATCCGTCGAGAACGCCGCGGGCCCTTCCGTTGCCGTTTTCGTCGAGCAGTCCGCACCAGTGGTCCGCCACGACCGTGCCCCCCGCCTCGGCGAAGGCGGCGATGGAGGCGGCTTCGGCGTCGGAAAGGCAGAGGGCCCGGTTCAGGACGAGGACCCGGTAGCCCGCCTCGAGGAGATGCCCCGCCGCAACCTGGCCGACGTCAACGACCTGATACTGCACACCACAGTCCTCCAGCATCTTGAACCACGAAATCCGATTCTTGCCGGCCGACTGGCAGGCGTTGTCGAGGCTGCTCGACCGCCGCGGCCAGGTCGAACCGTGCGGGACGACGTCGGTCACCCACGAGGCCCGGATCGAGGGCATCGAATAGAGGACCGCCACGGCATCGACCTCGAAGCGTGCCTCGCCGCCGAAGAGCCGGTGCGAGACGGCGCCTTGGATCTCCTCGAAAAAGTCCCGGTTCTCGGCGAGGAAGGGGGGCGTCTCGCTCCCCTCGGCGAACCAGGGTCCGTGCCCCTTCGTGTCGGGCCAGGCGATGGCCCCGCGGTTGCCGTGGAGCAGGTAGTAGCCGTGGAACCACCGGTCCACCCGCGCATCTCCGGGGCTGAACCAGGTCTGCACCCGTGGCCGCGCCTGCGGCCACGACCAGAAGGAGCGGAGGATCTCGTTGGTGCCGTCGATGTCGTAGGCTTCGAGAAACTGGACCGCCCCGGCGAGATGCCGGTAGTCGTAACCGCCGTAGGCGGACGGCTGCTGCGCCCCGACAAAGCCGGCCGGCACCGCGGGATCGAGGGAGTTCGCATGGCGAGTGAGTCCGGCGAGGACCCCGGCGAAATGCTCGTCCATGAAGGCGCGCCAGTCCATCCAGGGCGCGAGCCGCCATTCCGAAAAGGGCGGGGCCGCGTGGCGGCGGCGGAGGTCCTCGAAGGAGATCGGCTCGCATTCGGCGAAGTCGGCATGGTTGGAGTCCCAGGCTGCGTTGAGCCGCGCGATCTCCCCGTATTTTCCAGCGAGCCATTCCCGGTAGAGCGCCACCGTTCCGGGCGAGGCATCGACCTCGGCCGGCGAATTGAAGGATCCCAGCGAGATCTCGTCGTCGAAGGAATAGGCCAGCACCGGGCCCGTCTTCGTCGCGGCGATGTTCCGGTCGAGATGGCCCCGCAGGGTCGCCAGCACTTCGGGATCGCTCAGGGAAACGGGCCGCTCGACCAGCTCCGCCCGCTTCAGGACTTTTTCGACACCGGTCCGGGGAGTGAGGTGGAGCAAGCCCTTGTCGGCGGCGTGATCGACGTAGTAGGGCAGATTCTCCCGCTGCGCGAAATCGACGAGGTCCTCCCGTCCGGCTCCGCGGTCGATGTGGAAGGCGCCGAACCCGAGCTCCCGGTAGCGGGCGAGGTCGCGCCGCACTTCGGTCTTGAACTGCCAGACCTGGATCCAGTAGCGGTCCCAGACCGGCGGCGGGGGCAAATAGGGAACCGCCGATTCGTCCCCCGGCACCTCCAGCGGCCGGGCTCCGGAAAAGGGCGGCAGCTCCGCCGCCGCAGGGAGGGCGGCGGAGGCGGCGATGGCGATCAGGAGGCGCAGGGATGCCGGGGGAATTTTTTTCATGTCGGGGGAAGCCTGAACACGGCAAACCAAGTTTGCCCGTCGACGCCCCACCCCGCAAGACAAAGGCTGCCGGGACCGGAAAGACGGCGA
>SLGN01000448.1 GCA_007123695.1 Verrucomicrobiales bacterium | reverse complement strand
CGGAGCAGGCGCTCCAGCGCGAGGAAGGCGACGACCGCGGCGATCAGGATCGCGGCGAGTCGCAGCGCGGCGACGAGATCGTTCGATCCGAACCAAGTGCGGAAGATCCCCGCGCTGAGCGTCGGCACGCCGAAGAAGTGGACCGCTCCGTAGTCGTTCGCCACCTCCATCGCGACGAAGGCCGCGCCCGCGACGATGGCCGGACGGGCCGAGGGCAGGGCCACGCGGAGAAAGGCGCGCGCCGGCCCGTCGCCGAGGAGTCGGGCCGATTCGATCTGGGCGCGGCATTGGCGGGAAAAGGCGGCCCGCGCCGCGAGGTAGACATACGGATAGAGCACCGCCGCGAGCATCACCGCGAGCAGCCCGAAGCGCAGGGCCAGCTCGGCGGCGAGGAAGGCATCGACGCCGAAGGTCTCGCGCAGACCCAGCAGGTGCGGGATCGCCGCCTCGGGAATGCGGTAGAACACGAAGGCGGCCACATAGGTCGGGATCGCCAGCGGCAGCACGAGTAGCCACGAGAGGACCGACCGTCCGGGAAATTCATAGGCGCTCACGATCCAGGCCGGCACCACGCCGAAGACCAAGGCGAGGACCACGACGAGGGCGACCAGGCTGAAGGTATTGAGAAGGTATTTGGGAAGGAGATGCTCGACCAGGTCGGGCCACGCATCGCTTTCTCCGCCGAGCCGCAGCAGCACCGCCGCGACCGGCAGCAGCACCAGGCCGCAAAGCAGCAGCACGAAGATCCCCCAGCGGTCGGGCGGGGCGGGAGCGCGGAAAGGAAAGCGGATCCCGCCGGAGCCGCCTGCGGGACCTGGGCCTTGCGGGAAGTCCGCAGCGTGCTCGGATTGGGGCATTCCTCAAATGGCAGGCCCTTACTCCCAGCCGCCCCTGTCGAAGAGCCGCACCGCCTCGGCGTTGTTTTCGCCGAGCGCCTCGAAGGAGACGGTGTCGGCCTTGAAGTCGCCCCAAGATTGCTGAAGTTCGGAGCGCGCCGCGCTCGGGGCCACGGGGAATTCGAAGGTGTTCTCGGCGATCTTCTCCTGGACTTCCTTGGAGAGGAGGAAGGCGAGGAAGCGGGCCGCGTCGTCCTGCTTCTTCGAAGCCTTCACGATGCCCGCGCCGCTGATGTTGACGTGGGCTCCGCGCCCTTCCTGGTTGGGGAAGTGGATGCGGACCTTTTCCGCCGCCTCGCGGTCCTTTGCATCCTCGGAGGTGGCGAGCAGTCCGAGGTAGTAGGTGTTGGCGATGGCCACGTCGGCGAGGCCCATGGCGACGGCGCGGATCTGGTCGCGGTCGCTGCCTTGGGGCGGGCGGGCCATGTTCCCCCGCACGCTGCGGACCCACGCCCCCGCCGCCTCGGATCCGTTCGCCGCGATCAGAGAGGCGATCAGCGCCTGGTTGTAGGGGCTGGAGGACGAGCGCGAGACGAGGCGGCCGCGCCATTTCGGATCGGCGAGGTCTTCGTAGGTGGACAGCTCGCCAGCTCCGACGCGGTCGGGAGCGTAGAAAAGCACGCGGGCCCGCAGGGTCAGCGCCACCCAGTGGCCGTCGGCATCCTTGAGATGGTCGGGCAGATCCTCGGCGATGGAGGGATCGGGCAGGGGCTGGAGCAGTCCGGCTGCCTTCGCCCGGGCGAGTCCGCTGCCGTCGGCGGTCAGGAAAAGGTCGGCGGGCGTGCGCTCGCCCTCGGACTGGAGGCGTGCCATCAGCTCGTCGGAGGCCGCTTTGACCACAGTGATGCGGATCCCGGTCCGTTCGGCGAAGAGGGCGTGCAGGGCCTCGTCGAATTCGTAGTGGCGCTGGGTGTAGAGGGTCAGCTCGCCGGCAGGAAGCAAGGATGCCGAGCCAAGGAGCGCGGCGAGGACGAAGGAGAGAGGGGAGGGGGCTTTCATGAAGGGCTGTCGATGGGCCGACGGAGCTGTTATCGAGTCCGGTTCGCAAATTCCGACGAGCCCGAGTCCGGGTCAAGTGGGGAGTGCAGAGGCGGGGAGGAGCAGTGGGGCGGGGGTCGGATCGGGACGAGTCACTCCGCGTCCTCGACGAAGGACTCGATGGCGGCACGGATGGCGGACTCGGCTGCGGCGGGATCGAACTCCGATGCGCCGGCGGCGATGTCCTCGGCAGGTTCGAAGAGTAGCTCGTAGAGCGGCTCGCCCTTGACCTTGTCCTTCAGCCGAAACCTCTTCCGCTCCGCGAGCGTCTCGTCCCAGACCCGGCGCACGATCTCCCAGTAGGGTCCGGTTTTCTCCCAATAGTCGCGGGCTGCGTCGAGCGAGGGGGAGACGATGCGCTCGTAGCGGTTCAGGCCGAATTCCGAGGCGAGAAAGGAAGCCGGCTCCGCCCCCTCGCCGCCCTGTTCTCCCGCGACCCGCTTCCACGCGTGCTGCTCGTGCAGCCAGCCGGTCGGAGTCAGGACGATGCGGTGGAAGCCGTCGAGGACTTCGTAGTCGCTGCGCACGGAATGCTCGCGGCGCGGCAGCGGACGCAGGAAGGGGGCGCTGGTCCAATACGAGAGGTTGCCGCGATGTTCCCAGCGGCCCGTGGTCTCGTAGCGGGGCCCATCGTCCACTTGGAAGACGGCCTGCGACCAAGCGCCCTCGGCCTCGTCGCTGCCGAGAGTGCGCCGTTCCCAGGTCGAGCCGCCGAGAAAGGCGAGGATCTCCCGGTTTTCGTAGGTCCAGTCCTGCCGCCAGTGCTTCACCAGCGAGGGCTCGGAGACCGAACCGTCCTCCTTCACGAAATACATCTCGAGGGTGTGCTGCAGGCTGATGAATCCGTCGCGGTCCTCGAGGACGTGGACCCGCTCGGTCGCCCACGAGTGGTAGGGGCGGTCGGGCGCGAAATCCTCGGAAAGCCCCAAGGTCTCGAGGAAGTGGAAGCTCACCCGGTATTCGCCGACCATGGAGAGGATCGCGGCACGGTCGCGCTCGTAGTCGTTCGCGGCGGCCGCGACAGCGGCGTTGGGCAGGGCCGCCGGAGGCGCCAGCTCGACGGGCGCCCCGTCGGAGGTTCCGCCGCGGGTGCTGGCCCGGTCGCCCGGCACGCTGCCCCAGCCGAAGAGAAAGGAGGATTCCGTCTCTTCCACTTTGTCGGCCGCCGACAGCGGCGTTTGCGCCGAGAAAAGAACGACGAGGGCGATGGGGAGAACGGCGCGCGGGGGATTGGTTTTCATCGTGGTCAAAGTTACGACAACTTTCCGCGTCCGGGGCTCGATTTTGATGGCAAAATCGGATGCCCGAACGCAAGGGGCCGCGCCATGCAGAGGAGAAAAATCGTTCCGTAGCCCGAGAAAATTCCCCCTCCGCCGCGAAAAAGCGGTTGCCCTGCGGGCCTCTTGCAAGCATCTAGCGCGGCCATGGCACGGATCAACGAACACTTCCTCAAGCTCAAGGCGGGCTACCTCTTCCCCGAGATCGCCCGGCGCGTCAACGCCTTCGTCGAGGGCAATCCCGAAGCGGCGCAGCGGCTCATCCGCTGCGGCATCGGCGACGTCACCGAACCCCTCCCGGAGGCCTGCCGCAAGGCCATGCACGAGGCCGTCGACGAACTCGGCGATGCCGCCACCTTCAAGGGTTACGGCCCGGAGCAGGGCTACGCGTTTCTCCGAGAAGCCATCGTCGCGAACCAATATGCCGGACTTGGCATCTCGCCGGACGAGGTCTTCGTCTCCGACGGCTCGAAATG
>SLGN01000307.1 GCA_007123695.1 Verrucomicrobiales bacterium | reverse complement strand
CTCCTCGCCGCCCGCGGGTTTGGCGAGGACCATGGAGAATCCGGCCTTGTCGATGCTTTTTCCCTTTCCTCCCATGACGGCGGCGGCGAGGCCGCGGTAGTAGACGAGCAGTTCGCGCCGCAGGCCTTCGGCGGAGACGTCGCTGCCGGGCGCGAGGTGGAAGACGAGGATGTAGGAAAAGAAATCGGGCGCGGCGGCGTCGAACATTCCCGGGGAAAAGCGGATTTCCTCGACTCCGCTCCAGCCGAGGTCGCGGGCGAAGCCGGGCGGCAGGTCGAGGCGTTCACCGGGCCAGGGCGCGGGACCGGTATCGAAGAGGAAGACGGGACCGTCGGCGGAGGCCGCCGCCTGCGCGATGGCATCGAGAGAGGCGCGCAGCGTTTCGAGATTGTCGATGAGAATCCAGTCGGGCTTTGCGGCGAGCAGTTGGAGGGCCTCTTCGGGCTCTCCGTCCTTGCCGTTGACCATGAGCTTGGCGCCGGCGGCGCGGACTCGCTCGGGCAGGGATGCGTCGGCGAGGATCCAGCGGAGCCAGAGCCGCATGAAATCGACCCCGGCCTCGGCGAAGGCGGGAATCAGCTCGGGCGAGCGCATGAAGGCGAGCTGGCGGGATTCGGGCAGCGAGCTGCGAAACTCGCGGGCCTGTTCGGGCGAGCGCACTCCGACGACGGTTTCGGCCGCGTCGCCGTGACGTCGAACCGTCTCGGAAACGGTCTTGGCGAAGTCCGGCCCGCTTTCCTTGAGGTCGAGCAGCACGGTGGCCCGGCCTTTGGCGAGGGCGAGCACTTCCTCGAGCAGGGGAACGCGAAGGCCGGCGTGGTCGGGGCCGGCCCACGAGCCTGCGTCGAGCTGCCGGATCTCCTCCCAGTTCCGCTCGGAAACCGGCCCGGCGCCGTCGGTGGTGCGGTCGAGCTTTGAGTCGTGCACCACGACGAGGCGCCCGTCGGCGGTGAGGCGGACATCCACCTCGAGGACGGCGGCGCCGAGATCGATGGCGAGGTCGAAGGCGGGGAGGGTGTTTTCGGGAAGCGCGTGCTGGGCTCCGCGATGGGCGACGAAAGCCGGGCGAGTGCCGTCGGCGGGCGGGGGTGCGTTTTCCTCGGCGAGCAGATCGGTGGTGGGGTAGGCGATCGTCGCGAAGAGGGCAAGGCCAAGGCCGAGGGGACCGAAGGGCGGGGGAAGGATGCGGGGGATTTTCATGAGGGATCGATGCGGACCGTCGGGGCTTCGGCGAGGCTCCGGGATCCAGGAGGCTAGCGCATCGCGCCGGAGGCGTGCAAGCGCTTTGCCGTGCCGCTGCTCTGGCGTTGTCGGTCTGCCCGCGAGGCTACGGCATCGCGGGGCTTCCGGGCGGACGGAGCTTGGTCTAACCTGCGCCATGATGAAGAGACGAAGTTTTTTGGGCGCAGGCCTGGGTGCTTTGGCCGTCGGTTCGACCGGGGTCTGCGTCGGTTCCGACGGGGCAGCCGAGGAGATCATCGACATCCACCAGCACATCAATTTCCTCGGACGCCGCAATCCCGAGCTGCTCGCCCACCAGGCGGCGATGGGCGTCACCAAGACGGTGCTGCTGCCGTCCGGTTCGGAGATGGCGCTGGGCTCCACCCACGGCGGCAAGTCCAACGGCCTCGCCGCCCGCGTCTTCGGGACGGAGGCGGCGGCCCGGTTCGTGGCGGAGCACGGCGACGCGTACGCTTTCTTCTGCAACGAGGTTCCCGATGCCGAGGGGGCGGTCGCCGCGATGGAGCGCTGGCTCGCCCGCGGGGCCATCGGGATCGGGGAGTCGAAGTTCTCGCTCGAGGTCGATTCGGCGCCGATGGTGCGGGTCTACGAGGTGGCGCAGGCCCACGGGGTGCCGGTGCTGCTGCATTTCCAGGAGGGGATGTACAACCACGGCTTCGACCGTTTCCACAAGGTGCTGGAGCGTTTTCCCCGGGTGAACTTCATCGGCCACGCCCAGACGTGGTGGGGGCATGTGGACGCGAAGCACGATCCCAAGGCGATGTATCCCAAGGGTCCGGTCGCGCCGGGCGGGCTCACCGACCGCTACCTCGCGGACTACCCGAACCTCTTCGGCGACCTCTCGGCGGGATCGGGGAAGAACGCCTTCGACCGCGACGAGGAGCACGCCGCAGCCTTTCTCCTGCGCCACCAGGACAAGCTGATGCTCGGCACGGACTGCGCCGACGCGGAGGGACGCGGGGAGAAATGCTCGGGCGCCGGCCAGATCGCGAACGTCCGCCAGCTCGTGGCCGATCCGGTGGCGCGGGCGAAGATCTTCGCCGGAAACGCCCGCCGCGTCCTCAATCTTTCCTGAAAATGCGCTTCTTCCCATACGTTTCCGCCGCTCTGATGACCGTGGCCCCCCTTGCCGGCTCCGAAGCCCTCGTGATCGCCCACCGCGGCGCCTCCGCCGTGGCGCCCGAAAACACCGCCGCCTCGATCCGCGAGGCGATCCGGCTCGGGGCGAAGGTGGTCGAGTTCGATGTGCGGACGACGCGCGACGGCGTGCTCGTCCTTTTCCACGACAAGGAACTCGACCGGCTCGCGGGTCGGCCGGGCTCGATCGAGGAACTCGACTGGGAGACCGTGCGAGGCCTCGACGTCGGCGCTTGGTTCGGCGGCGGCTCCTTTGCGGGGGAGTCGGTGCCGCGCTTCGACGAGGCGGTGAGACTCTGTCTGGAGGGTGGAGCGGTCCCTCTGATCGAGCACAAGACCGGTGCGGCCGACGCCTACGCCGAGGTCATCCGTTCGCTCGACGCGGCCGATCGGGTCATCGTGCAGAGCTTCGACTGGAAGTTCCTGCGCGCCTTCCGCGAGGAGATGCCCTCGGTGCGGATCGGAGCGCTGGGAAGCAAGGAGCTCGACGATGCCAGGCTCGCCGACCTCGCCGATCTCCGCCCCGACTGGGTCGGCTGGAGCTTCAAGGACTTCGGCGGCGCCAATCTGCGGCGTCTGCGCGAAATCGGGGCGAAGGTGGCCCTGTGGACGGTAAACGATCCCGAAGCCGCCGCAGCGTTCGTCGAAATGGGGGTGGATGCGATCATCACCGACGTCCCCGACAAGGTCGCCGAGAGGCTCGGGCGGCAAGGGGAGGCTGAGTGAGCGGCAGCGCGCGGAGACTCAGATGGCCACGGGCGCGCCGCTTGCGTGCGAGGCGTAGACGGCGTCGATGATCTGCATCAGGGCAAGGCCCTGCTCGGCGTTGTTGAGGGGGGTGGCACGCTCCTCGATGGTCTCGACGAAGTTCGCGGCGGAGTCGATGCGGCCCATGTCCTCGCAGGGCTCGACCTCGATGGTGCGGTCGATCCGCGCGGGGCCGTCCTGCTGGTAGAGTTCGCAGGTGTCGATGGCGGTGTCGTCGAGACCGTCGCTGCCGAAGAGACGCTCGACCTTGCCGCCGGCGTTGACACCCTGGAAGACGACGGAAACTTCCTCGCGCTGGACCATTTCGGCCCACGACATCTGGAAGGAGAGGGCTTGGCCGGTGTCGAAGGTGACGAAGCCGTGGGCGGCGGATTCGACGTCGGTGATGCCGCCCTCGCGATCAGGAATGCCCCAGGGACCCTTGAAATCCTTGAGGGTGATGTGGTCGTCGAAGGTGCGGGCGAGGACGTGGACGGGCTTGGGGTTGCCCATGAAGTAGAGGGCGAGGTCGAGCATGTGGAGCAAGTCGATGACCGGACCGCCGCCG
>SLGN01000266.1 GCA_007123695.1 Verrucomicrobiales bacterium | reverse complement strand
GGATTGAAAGATCCGAAATCGCCGCCTGCCCGCCCCTTGGCCGCATCGCGGACTGTCCGCCCGACGCCGCAGCGTCTAGTGTCAAAAACGGCCAAAACGGCCCGCAAACCCTTTCCCCCCTTTCCACCCACCGCTTTCCGGCATGAACCGACGACTTCTCCCCCTGCTGCTCTGCCCCGCTCTTTCTCTCCTGCCCGGCGCCCTCGCCGCCGACGACACCGCCCCCATCCGGGTCGGCATGATCGGGCTCGACACCTCGCACGCCACCGCCTTCACCAAGATCCTCCACGACCCCGCCAACGGCTATCCCGTCCGTGTCGTCGCGGCGGTGCCGCAGGCCAGTGCCGACATCGACTCGAGCATTTCGCGCATCGACGGCTTCGTCGAGACTCTCTCCAAAGACTACGGCGTGAAGATGATGGACTCGATCGAGGCCATGGTCGCCGAGGTCGATGTCGTCATGGTCGAGAGCGTCGACGGACGCCCCCACCTCGCCCAGGCCGCCCCGGGCATCAAGGCGGGCAAGCCGACCTTCATCGACAAGCCTCTCGCCGCCTCGCTGGAGGACGCCGTCGCCATCTTCGACCTCGCCGCGAAGCACGGCACGCCGGTCTGGAGCAGCTCGAACCTCCGCTACCACGACGGCGTCACCTCGGCCGCCACCGCCGACGTCGGCGAGGTCGCCGCCGTGATCAGCTACGGGCCCGCCTCCCTCGAGCCGAACCACCTCGACCTCGCTTGGTACGGCATCCACTCGACCGAAGCCCTCTTCACCGTCCTCGGCACCGGCTGCGAGAGCGTGGTGCGCACCCACACGCCCGGCACCGACGTCGTCACCGGCGTGTGGAGCGGAGGCAAGGTGGGCACCCTGCTCGGGCTGCGTGCCGCCAAGACCGTCTACGGCGTCAAGGTCTTCGGCAGCAAGGCGGTCGTCGAGGAATCGGCCGGCGGGGCCTACCCCCAGCTGATGGCCGAGATGGTCGAGTTCTTCAAGACCAAGGTTCCGCCCGTGTCCCCCGAGGAGACCCTGGAGATCTTCGCCTTCATGGCCGCCGCCGACGAGAGCAAGCGCCGCGGCGGCACCACCGTGACCCTCGCCGAGATGCTCGAAAAAGCCCGCGCCGCCGCCCCGGCGACAGAGTGACGGCGCAGCGCGGCGCAGGAAGCGCGACCGTCCGAATCTGACGCTTTCGTTGCAATCCGGGCCGTGATTCTTGCGGCATCTCGGGCCAAGCTGCGGATATGCCGCAGCCTTCGCCCCCTCCTCCCGTCCGCTCCATCCGCCATCGCGCCCAGGACGCGACCTTCCAGCGCGTCCACGGCGGCAATCTCGTCTACAACGCGTGCTGGGAGGATCCCCGCATCGACCGCGAGCTGCTCGGTCTCGACGGAGCGAGCCGCGTCGTCATGATCACCAGCGCCGGCTGCAACGCGCTCGACTACCTGCTCGACGGACCCGCCGAGATCCACGCCATCGACATGAACCCGCGGCAGAACGCGCTGCTGCAGTTGAAAATCGCGATGATCCGGCGCGACCGCTTCGGGGATCTCTTCGCTCTCTTCGGCGAGGGCTCGCACCCGGGCTTCAAGGAAATCCGCGAGGAACTCGCGGGCGAACTGCACCCCTACGCGAGCCGCTACTGGAAGGCCAAGGCGCACTACTTCAAGCAGACTCCGCTCAACCCGTCCTTCTACTACCGGGGCACCGCCGGACAGATGGCGTGGATCGCCCTGCAGGGTTTTGTCGGCGGCCGCGGCCGCGTGCGCGACAGCGCCACCGCGATGCTCGCGGCGCGCTCGCTCGGGGAGCAGCGCGAGATCTACGAACGCATCCGCCCCATTCTCTGGACCAAGCTCGTCACCTGGCTGCTGCGCCAGCCCGTGGCCATGGCGATGCTGGGGGTGCCGCGGGCGCAGGTGCGCCTGATCGAGAGCTGCATCGACGGCGGCGTCCCCGGATTCCTCCAGGCCAAGCTCGAACACATCCTCACCGAGATCCCTTTCTGGGAGAACTACTTCTGGCAGGTCTACCTGCGGGGGCGCTACACGCGCGAATGCTGCCCCAACTACCTCCGCCCCGAACACCAGGACACGCTGCGGCAGCGCCTCGACCGCATCCGCACCCACAGCACCACCGTGGCGAACTTCCTGCGCGAGCACCCCGCAGCCTACTCCCACTACGTGCTGCTCGACCACCAGGACTGGATGGCGGCCCACCGGCCCGAGGCGCTGGACGAAGAGTGGCGTCTCATTCTCGAAAACAGCCGCCCCGGCACCGCCATCCTGATGCGCTCGGCCAGTCCCGCGATCGACTTCATCCCCGCCTTCGCGCGCGAGCGGCTCGAGCCGGCCGATGCCGCCACCATCGCCGACCTGCACCACCGCGACCGCGTCGGCACCTACGGATGCACCTTCTTCGCTCGCGTGCGCGCCTGAGCATGGAAGCCCCGGGATCCAACGCCGAGGCTCTGCGCGGCTACTACCGGCTCCACGCCGGAGTCTACGACCTCACCCGCTGGGCCTTCCTCTTCGGACGCCGCACCCTCGTGGCGGAAGCCTCCCGCCGCATCGACCCGCCCGCGCGCATCCTCGAGATCGGCTGCGGCACCGGAAAAAACCTCGCCGCCCTTGCCCGCGCCTTTCCCAAAGCCCACCTCGTCGGACTCGATCTCTCCGCCGAAATGCTCGGACGCGCCAAGGCCAAGCTCGCCCCCTACGGCGACCGCGTCGAGCTGCTCCACCGCCCCTACGCGCAACCCCTCTCCGAGACCGACGGGGGCGAAGGCTTCGGGCTCGTCGTCGTCAGCTACGCCCTTTCGATGATGAATCCCGGCTACGGCCAAGTCCTCGCCCACTGCCGCCGGGATCTCGGCGAAGGCGGAGTCCTCGCCGTCGCCGACTTCCACGACACCCGCCACGAATGGTTCCGGCGCTGGATGGGGGTCAACCACGTGCGCATGGAGGGCCACCTCCTCGCCGCCCTCGAATCCGAATGCGAGCCCCTGCTCCGCCGGATTGGCCGAGGCTACGGCGGACTTTGGGAATACTTCGTCTACCTCGGACGCTGAATCCCCGACCCAACAGGGTTCAGTCCCCGACCCAACAGGCTTCAGCCCCCGACCCAACAGGGTTCAGTCCCCGACCCAACGGCGGCTTGGAGCGGTGGAGCGGTGGATGAACCCCCGCAGCACCAAGCACTAAGCACCAAGCACCAAGCACCAAGCACTACGAACGGCGGCAAAGCCGCCCATCCCCCTTGCCAAAACCCGCCCCGCGCGATACCCTCGCTACCAATGTCGCAGGCCGAACTCGAACGCTTCTGGATCCGGCGCGCCGCGGCGCTGCGCCGCCGCCTCAATGCCGCCTGGTGGCTGGAGCGCTTCAACTCCCTCGCGCTCGTCGGCCTGCTGCCTTTCGCGGCGCTGCTGCTGGTGCTACGCAGCACCGGTTCCCTGCCCCTCGGGCCGGACCTTGCCGGGACGGGCGCCGTCCTCGGCGCGGGCGCCCTGCTTCTCGCCATCTCCGCCGGCGCCGCCTGGTGGCTGGCCAAAGCCCGCTTCCACGATCTCGCCGCCGGCCTCGCCCGGCTCGACGACCGCCACCGGCTCCACAACCGCCTCGTCTCGGCCCGCGCCGGCATCGGCCCCTGGCCCGAACCCCCGGCCGGGCCCCGCATCGACCCCGGCTTCCGCTGG
>SLGN01000074.1 GCA_007123695.1 Verrucomicrobiales bacterium | reverse complement strand
GTCTCTTTTCCGGGTCCGGACGCCGCAAAGGCGACTCCATCGTCGCGGCCATGAATGCTTTTGAATACTACGAGAAACAAGTGCGGACCGCTTCGACCTCGGCGCACGCCTGGAACACGCTGCGGAAAGCCATCGACGCGGCCCGTGCCGCGTTCGAGGAAAAGGAAGCAGACCTCGACGAAAAGCGTAGACGCGTCGCCCGGCTCGAGAAGCTGCAACAGGCCATCCCCCTCGTTGCGCAGCTCCGCGAGCTCGACGAGCAGCTCGGCTCGCTTGCACTGCCCGAACTGCCGTCGGACTTTCCCGACCGGGTCCGCAAGGCCCAGGGCGAACTCTCCCAAGCCTGCGCCCGCCGCGATGCACTCGCCGCGGCCCTGCAGCGGAAGATCGAACAGCTCGCCGCCATCGAGCCCTACGACACTCTGCTCGGTAGCGCCGCCGACATCGAGTCGCTCCACCAGGGCATCGAGCGCCACCTCGAAGATCTCGATGCGCGCTCGACCGGGGAGGCGGAGCGGGAAAGCCTCCTGCTCGGATTCAAGTCCCGTCTGCAAGAGCTCGGCCTCGGCTCCGCCGACGAACTCGCCGCCCTGCCCGATCTCGGCGAGGCCGATCTCGTCGCGGCCGAGGAATACGCCGAGATCCTCGCCGAGGCCGAAAGGCGGCTCCAGCACGCCGAATCGGACCTCGCCCGGACCGAAACCGAAGCGGAAAAAGAGCAGCAGAAACTCGACGCCCTCAAGGGGGCCGAGATCGGACCCGAGATTCTCGACTTGCAGGCCCGCATCGAGGACCATGCCAAAGAGTCGCGGGTCGCGGCGGACCGCGAGGAAGAGCGCCGCAAGCTCGCCGTCCAGCGCGACTCGCTCGGGCACGAGCTGGGGCTGGCCGGGCTCGACGAAGAAGAAGCCAGCCGCCTCGTCGTCCCCGCCGGCGCCCTGATCGACGAGTTCCGCGAGCAGGACGAGGAACTGTCCAAGAGGCTCAAGGAGTCGCGGCAGACCCTCGAGCAGATGGCGAAAGAACTCTCGGACAAGGGGTGCGAGATCGAGGATGTCTCCAAGAACATCGCCGTCTTCACCGACGAGGACCTCCACCTCGTGCGGAAACAGCGAGACGCCTGCTGGACCGGGCTGGCCGCGAAGCTGGCGTCGGGCACGCCCGCGGATTCGGGCGAGGCCGAGGCTTTCGCCGGGTTGGTGCGGAAATGCGACGAGATCGCCGACGGCCTGCGGCAGCACGCCGAGATCATTGGCAAGCTCGCAAGCCTCGAGCACGACCGCACCCGCCTCGAACGGCGCCGCGACCTCGAGAAAGAGGCCCTCGTCCAGATCGAGTCCGACCGGGGGGAGTGGGCGGATCGCTGGCGGCAGACCTCCGGCTTCTTCAATGGACGCGCCTTCCGGCCCGCCGAACTGGCCGAGTGGCGGAAGAAATGGGAGGAATGGCGCGACCTGGGGGGCCGCATCCTCTCTCTCGCCGAAAAAACCGGGGCGCACCGCGACGCCGAATCCGGGCTCCTCGACGAGCTGCGACGTCATTTCGGCCGCGACGAAGGCAGCTTCGCCCTGCTCTCGCGCAAGCTCGACGAAGCCCTCCGCGAGGCGCGGAAGGAGGAAGGCGAGCGCAAGGTCCTTTCTGACAACCTCGACCGCCTCGCCGCCGACCGGAAGCGCCATGGCGACGCCCGGACGCTCGCGGCGAAAGCCTTGGAAGTGGCGCGGGAAGACTGGGCGGCGGCCGTCGCCGGGCACGGGATCGACCCCGCCGGCCCGCCCAAGCCCGCCCTCGCCGCGCTGCGGGCGCGCAGCGACGCCCGCCGGATGCATCGCCGGATCGACGAAGCCGGCTCCAGCCTCGGACGGCTCGCCGAACGCATCGTCGATTTTCAACAGCGCCTCTCCGACCAGAGTGCCCGGCATCTACCCGACTCTCCCGAACTCGACCCCAAGCACCCCGAGCTCGTCGAGGGCCGTCTCTGGAAGCATTTCGAGGAGGCGCGCGAAAGAAAGAACCGGCGCGACGGCCTCGCGAAGGAAATCGAGGAAATCGAGGCCGACTCGAAGGCCAAGCAGCTTGCGATCGAAGCGGCCGAAGGCCGGATCGCGGACCTCGTCGCCGAGGCGGCCATTCCCTCCGCCGACGGCTTGTCCGCCGCCATCGGCGAGTTCGAAAGGCGCTCGACCCTCCGGGCAAAGCGGACCTCCGCCCACGAGACCCTTCTCGGCCTCGCCGGGCCGTCAAAGTTGGACGAACTCGTCGCCGAAGCCGGAACGACCGAACTCGATGCCGTCCACGACGACCTGCGCCGCCTGGCACCCGAGATTGAGGAGGCCCAGCGGCTGCGCGACGAGGCGCGCGACCTGCTCAACGCCGAACTCGCCCGTCGCAGCGAGCTCGAAAAGGCCAAGGACGACGCCATCCATGCCAAGCAGCTCGCCGCCTACGAGCTGGCCAGGATCAAAACCGACACGGAGCGCTTCGTCCGCCTCCACCATGCCATCGACTTTCTCAAGGCCCAGGTCGAGGCTTACCGCGAGAGAAGCCAGGGCCCCATGATCGAGAGGACCTCGGCCTTCTTCGCGACTCTCACCCGGGACTCCTTCTCCGGCGTCGCCGCCCAGGTCGATGAGCGAGACGGCAATTCGGTCCATCTCGTCGCCAAGAGGCGGAACTCCGAGGATCCCGACGGTCCCGCCGAGATCCTGTCCACCCCAGCGCTGTCCGAAGGCACCCGCGACCAGCTCTACCTCGCCCTGCGCCTCGCCGCCATCGACATCCATCTCGGGAACCATTCCGCCATGCCCTTGATCCTCGACGACATCCTAATGACCTTCGACGACGAGCGTGCCGAGGCCGTCTTCCGGGTGCTCCAGGAACTCTCGCAAAAGACCCAGGTCCTCGTCTTCACCCACCACCGCCACATCGCCGAGATGGCCCGGGCCTTGGTCTCCGCCGACCATCTCCACCATCTGGCGGGGGCGTGAGGATTGCGGACATTTCCATCTCCAAAAGGTCGGAGCTGCTTTCTCGCGACCGATGCGGGCAAGGTAGTCCAGCGCTTCAGTTCGTGGCGGTGGCCGGGCGTGGGTCGCGGCGTCTCCGCAACGACCTGAAGGTCGGGACTCGTTTTCGGTGACAATCTACCGGTGACAAACTACCTACCGGTAACAAACTACCAGGAAGATTATTGGTAGATGAAATGATTGGATCTCAACGGGGCAAATCGACTGCTTGGCTTCGTTCGATTCTTCTACCACTCTGTTCCCGGATCGCCGGCGTGGCGAGGCGGGTTGCTTGCGCACGATCCGGGCGCCACTGCAAGTCGCCATTTGGCTCCCGACCGGGCTACGTCAACCCGTCCCTTCGAATTTGGAGAAACTCCTTTACCTTGCTTAGGAAAATGACCGCTTCAACCGCCATCCGCCTGCCCGCGCTCGCCTTTGCCCTCGGCCTCCCGGTCGCAGGTTTTGCCGACGGACCACCCACCTTCGAGAAGGACGTGCGCCCCATCCTCAAGGCCCACTGCTTCCATTGCCACGGCGAGGACGGGGAGATGGAAGGCGGCCTCGACCTGCGCCTCGCCCGCTTCATCGCGAAGGGTGGCGACTCCGGTCCCGCTCTCGTCGCTGGGAAGCCGGGCGAAAGCCATCTCCTGGAGATGCTAGCGAGCGGCGAGATGCCGAAAGGGAAGGGG
>SLGN01000231.1 GCA_007123695.1 Verrucomicrobiales bacterium | reverse complement strand
TTCGAAGCGGTCGAGCCAGGCGGAGAAGACATCCTTCACCGCGTGCGGCAGGCGCAGGACCGTGCACGAGGCGAAGCTCGCGCCGTGGGCGGCGGCGGCCTCGAGCAAGGCGGGGATCTCGTGGTCGTTGAGGCCCGGCACCACGGGGGCCACGGAGACCCCCGCAGGCACGCCCGCCTCGGCGAGACGGCGCAGCGTCTCCAGCCGCGCCGCCGGGCGCGACGCCCTCGGCTCGAGGTTCGAGGCGAGTTCCGCATCGAGAGTGGTGAGGGAGACGACGACCTTCGCCGCCCCGTGCGAGGCGAGTTCGGCGAGCAGATCGAGGTCGCGCAGGACGAGTGCGTTCTTCGTGACGATGCCAACGGGCTGGCGGAAGTCGGCGAGCACGGCGAGGCAGCGGCGCGTGATCCGGAGTCGGCGCTCGACCGGCTGGTAGCAGTCCGTCACTCCGCTGCAAGCCAGCGGGACGGGCCGCCAAGCGCGGCGGGCGAGCTCGGCCTCGAGCAGCTCGGGAGCCCGCTCCTTCACGAGAATGCGCGATTCGAAGTCGAGCCCGGCGCTGTAGCCGAGGTATTCGTGGTAGGGGCGTGCGTAGCAGTAGGCGCAGCCGTGCTCGCAGCCGCGGTAGGGATTCAGGCTGTGGGAGAAGCCGATGTCGGGGCTGTCGTTCGCGCTGATGATGGAGCGGGAGTCGTCGCGGAGAAACTGGGTCGGGACCCGCCTCGGCTCGAAGTCGGGGTCGGTCCGGGCGATCTCTTCCCAAGCGCCCGCATCCGACTCCACGGAGAGGCGCTCGAAACGGTTCGGCGGATTCTCGACGGTGCCGCGACCGCGATGGGAGAGATGCTGCGTGGGCATGGGCCTGCGGGGTGGTGAGGCGGTTTCGCCGCCGTTCTTGGTTCTTGGGGAGTGGGATGATGGATGCGGAAACGCGATAAATGAACACTGTTTTCTTGAGGATTCAAACCCTGTTTCCTCGCGCATCCAACCCTTTTGTTTCCGGGACCGAACCCTGTCGGCTCGGGCGCTTGACCCTGTTTCCTGCGTTCCGCCGACATTGGTCTGCGATTCCCCCCGAGGGCGGCGGGCCTTGTTTTCGGGCTTGCGCGGCACGCTTGGCCGACGACTGTCTTTTCAGGAAACTCACGATGCGCTACCGATCCCGCCGCCCGCTCAAGGACCGCGTCCTCGCCGAATGGCGCGGCTACTGGGAGCCGCAGGACCTTTCGAAGTTCGAGAACACCCTTTCCACCGTGGTCGGAAAGACGATGAAGGGCCTCGGGCTGAACGACCGCTTCAACGAGGAGATGGTCTTCGACGCGTGGAACGAGATGGTCGACGGATTCATCGCCGGGCAGGCCCGCCCCGTTTCCCTGGAGCGGCGCGTGCTCGTCATCCAGGTGCTCCACTCGACGGTCCATTACGAACTGGAGCGGATGAAGGGGACCATCCTCCGGCGCATGCAGGAGCGCTTCGGAGCGGACAAGATCCGGGAAATCCGCTTCCGCCTCGGGTAGTGCGCGAAGTCCGCGCCGAATGCTCGCAAAGGTCGCGCTTGAGCCGCCGCCGAGACGGGGCCAGAGTGGAAACCCCAGCCGACCAGCCCACGCACCCATGAGCAGCGACCGGATACAGATTCGCGGACTCCGCCTCGTCACCCGAGTCGGCGTGCCCGACGAGGAACGCGCCCTGCCGCAGAGCGTCGCGGCCAATCTCTCGATCACCCCGACGAAGTCCTTCCGCAATCTCGGCGACCGCATCGAGGGCACCGTGGACTACTACGCGGTCTCGCAGCGCCTGCGCGAGGTGGCCTCCGCCGGCGAGAGACGGCTGATCGAAACCCTGGCCGAGGATCTCGCCGCCGCCGTGCTCGCATTCGAGGGCGTCGCCGCCGTGACTCTGGAGATCGAGAAATTCATCCTCGCCGACTGCGACCGCGTCTCCGTCGAGATCTCTCGCGCGCGCAACGAGGCCGGGTAAGGCAGGAGCCCGCGCAGTCTCGCAGCGGAGCCGATCCGTAGCCCCGCCACGACCGGACGGCGGGGGCGGGCGTAACCTGATCAGTTGATTCCACCTTCGCTCTCGCTCGCATCCGCCATGAAAGTCCGCCGCACCTTCCTTTGGATCCTCCTTCCCTTCTTCGCCCTCGGCGCGTTCGCCTTCGTCGCCACCTCCCGCGCCGGCTACGAGACCGCCCGCTACGAAGTCCTCGAAAAGCACGGCCGTGTCGAAATCCGGCGCTACGAAGCCCACGTCGTCGTCTCCACGGCGATGAAGGACGGCGCCCAGAACGGCAGCTTCGGACGCCTTTTCCAATACATCTCGGGCAACAACCGCAGCGAGTCGAAGGTCGAGATGACCACCCCCGTCTTCATGCCCGCCTCGGGCGACGGCGAACCCCGCGAGATGCAGTTCGTCGTGCCCGCCGATGTCGCTTCGGTCGGCGCGCCGCTGCCGAAGGACCCCTCGGTGAGGCTTTCGAAAATGAAGGGCGGCCGCTACGCGGTGCTGCGCTACTCCGGGATCGCTACGGGAAAGGCACGCCGTGCCAAGCTCGAGGAACTGCGGGCCAAGCTCGGCGAACTCGGCCTCGAAACGACGGGCCAACCGATCCACGCGGGCTACGATCCCCCTTGGACACCCGGTCCGATGCGCCGCAACGAAGTCCTGCTGCGGGTCAAATAGCCGGACGTGGCGGCGGCGGCGGCAGGGTGTATCTTGCCGCGCCTCCATGGATCCCGACCGCATTCAGTTCCTCGCCGATCCGGCGCTCTATCCGGAGCGGCCCGATTCCGTCGAGATCGTCCAGACCCACCTCTCCGTCGTCGTCCTCGCGGGAGATTCTGCCTACAAGTTCAAAAAGGCGGTCCGCCTGCCCTTCGTCGATTTCTCCACCCTCGACAAGCGCTTCGCCGCCTGCCAGGACGAGGTACGGCTCAACCGCCGTCTCTGCCCCGACATCTACCAAGGCGTCATCGCCTGGACCGACCGGGGCGTCGAGCCCGGCTGGGACATGCTCTCCCGTCCGCTCGACTACGCCGTGAAGATGCGGCGCCTGCCGCAGGACCGCATGCTCGACCGCCTACTTGAGACCGGCGGCGTCGATGCGGAGCAAATCGACGAGATCGGGCGGCTCGTCGTCGCCTTCCATCGGCGGGCCGACCGCGGACCCCGCATCGACGCCGCCGGCGATCCCGCGCGGCTGCGGGATTTCGCCATCGCCAACTTCGAGGAAACCCGCGGCAGCCTGCCGGCGACCCTCCACCGAGCCCTCGAGCGGACCGCCCGGAGCGACTTCGAGCGTCTCCTGCCCCTACTGCGCGAGCGCCTCCTGCGCGGCTGCGTCGTCGACGGCCACGGCGACCTCCACGCCCGCAACATCTGCCTCGTCGAGCGGCCCGCCGTCTACGACTGCATCGAGTTCAATCCCGCCTTCCGCTGCGGCGACGTCGCCACCGAGCACGCCTTCCTCGCCATGGACCTCCGCCTACGCGGCCATCCCGAACTGGCGGAACGCTACGTCCGCAGCGTCGTCGAGGCGTCGGGCGACGCCGAGTTCCCCGCCCTGCTGCCCATGCTGGTCCGCTACCGCGCCGCCGTCAGGGCCAAAGTCTCGTCCATCGCCGCCGACGAAGCCGAACTCGGCGAGACCGCCTGCCGCGAATCCGCCGAGACGGCCCGCCGCTACCTCCGCCTCGCG
>SLGN01000558.1 GCA_007123695.1 Verrucomicrobiales bacterium | reverse complement strand
TCGTCTCGCTCGAGAGCGGCTGCGCCTGCCTCGAAGTCTCCGTCGACGACAATCCCGTGCCCGCCGGGAGCACCACCACCATCCGGGGCATCTTCGATGTCTCCAAGCTGCGGGGCCAGTCCGACCGCAGGATCGCCGTCACCCCCGAGGGCCGCAGCCGTCCCGTCTTCCTCAACACCACCATCGAGATCGATCCCATCTACGAGATCGAACCTTCCCTGACGAGCTGGGAGCGCGGCGCCGAACCAACCACCAAGACGGTCGTCTTCCGCGTCGTGCGCGAAGCGCCCGTCCACGTGCTCTCAGCCGAAAGCAAACGCGAGGAGGTCCGCAGCGAACTCGTCGAAGTCGAGAAGGGCCGCCTCTACCATCTCGAACTCACCCCGGTCTCGACCAAGGAGGCCCTGCTGGGAATCGTACGCATCGAGACCGACTGCGAACTCGAAAACTACGCGAAGCCCCTCGCCTACTTCTCCATCCAGTGACGCGGACCGGTACCCGCGTCGCGGTCCGTCGGTCCGGACCCGCCGGTCCCGCCCCACCATGAGATTCCTCCGCCACATCGCCGCCATCCTCGTCTGCGCCGCTGCGGCGGGCGTGGCTTCGGCCGTGTTCCATCCGCTCGCGCCCCCCTGGTTCGCCGATGAAGGAGGCCGGCACGACCGGTGGCGGATCAACCCCTTCGAGGCCCGGCAGCTCGCCGCCGCGGGCGAAGCGGTCTGGATCGACGCGAGAGCCCGTGACGAATTCGAGCAAGGCCATCACCCCGGCGCCCTCCTTCTCAACCCCGAGGAATGGGGCGAGCTCATGTTCGAGCACCAGCTCGCCCTCCAGGATGCCTTCGGCAAGCCCGTCGTCGTCTACGCCGCCCCCGACGAAGAGCTCCGCGCCGCCGAGATCGCCCAACGCCTGCGCGAACTCCTCGGCCTCGCCCCCGTCCACGTCCTCGCGGCGGATTGGCGCGACATCGCCGCCGAAGGCCCGTGACTGGGCGACGATTCCGACAGCATTGTCCCGGCCCGCAACCGCCGTCGCACGCTCGCTCTCGGCAGCCGAATGCCCCACGGCAACGCCGACGGACATAGAACCGCATCGAACTGCCCAGGCTCGGCCGCGAGCGCGGGCGGTTCCGTCAAAGCTGCGATTGCGGGACGAATTCCGCGACTTTCCCGAATCCGCGCGGTTTTCACTTCGCGCATGAAACAGCCCTTTCTTCTTTCCTGTCTCGCCTGCCTCCCGTCGATCATCGCCGTCGCCCAGGAGGAACGCATCTGGGTGCTGCCCGAGACTGAAGCCCCGCGTGTGCGGCGAGTCGTCATCGAGAGCGAAGTCATAGGCCAGCAAGTGAGCTGCTACGTCTTCACCCCGCCAGTCTACGACGAGGCCCCGGATCGCCGTTTCCCCGTCCTCTACTGGCTGCACGGCGGCGGCGGCAGCAGTCCTGCCGGTGCGGTGCAGTTCGCGCGGCGCTACGGCGCGGCCATGCGCGAAGGCAAGATCCCGCCGATGATCCTCGTCTTCCCCAACAGCCTGCCCATGGGCATGTGGTGCGATTGGAAGGACGGAACGGTGAAGATCGAGACGATGCTCTTCGAGGAGCTGATCCCCCACATCGACCGCAGCTACCGCACTATCGCGGAACGCGACGGCCGCATCGTCGAGGGCTTCAGCATGGGCGGCTACGGCGCGGCGCGCCTTGCGTTCAAGCGCCCGGACCTCTTCGCCGCAGCATCCCTTTTCGGCGCAGGACCGCTGCAACCCGACTTCCATGACACTCCGCGCGTCGGCCCCCGCGGGCGCGAGCGCGTCTTCGCCAAAGTCTTCGGCTCCGACATGGCCTACTACCGCGAGCAGAGCCCGTGGCGGATTGCCGAAAAGAACGCCGAGAAACTCCGCTCCGGTCTCCTCCTCCGCCAGGTCATTGGCGAGCGCGACGAGACTCTGCGTTTCAACCGCGACTTCCACCGACACCTCCAAAAGCTCGGAATCCCGCACCGCTACCACGAACTCCCCGGAATCCCGCACAATCCGAACCAAGTCCTCGACACCCTCGGTGAGGAGAACTGGATCTTCTACAGGGAAATTCTCGACGAGACCGCGGCGCGCGGAATCTGACGCTGCCCCCCTTGCAACTTCGGCATTCTCGCTTTGAACCATGTCCGTTGCGCCTATCTGCTGGCGGAGCGCGGAGAGGCGGACGAGAGCCGTTCCTTCATCGCGGCGGCGCGGGTCTCGATTCGGTCGATTCGCAGGCCCCTCGGCGGCGCCGACCGCTCCGATGCCGAACGCGGCGAAATCCTCGCTCTTGCGCTCGACCTGCTGGAGGCGTCGCTCTCCTCGGACCGTTCCGAGCTTGCGGCGGAGGTCGCCGCCTTTCTTTCGCGGCAGGAAGGGTTGCCGACTCCGAGGATTTCGGCCCAAGCGCGTTTCCTCCTCGACCACGCCTGGGCCCGCTACGACGAGGCGAGGCGCGGGCCCCTGGCCGCGGCAGGACCCGAAACGCTGGAGGCGCTGGCCTCGGCGCGCCAGCTTGCCCGGGAGACCTTGCTCCAGGCCCGCCCAAGCAGTGGGATGAAGGGTTCCTTGAAGCCGTTGCCGCGTCGCGGGTGAGGGGCGGCGGAGGAAGGGAAAATGGGCCGGCCTTCAGCCTGATCGATCCTGGCTGGCAGCACTTGGGGGCTGAGGCTCTTGCGAACCCGGCAAGCGAATCGTGCTGCTACCAGCGGCCCTCGTTCACTCCCGGTCAAACCACGCGAGGCAGTCGCCCTCGGTCTCGAAGAAGAGCAGAGCTTCCCCGAAGGAGAGGAGGCGCTCTTCGTCGAGTCCCTCCAACGAGGCTTCTAGCCCAGCGGCAGCCTTTGGGAACTTGAGCTTGAGCTGTCGGAAGACAAGATCCCGTTCGCCTTCGGCGCGGCCTTTCTCGATGCCTTCTTGAAGGCCTTCGAGCTTGCCGATTTCGACGAAGGGGTTGACGAGCGCGGGCATGGCGTGCAGGGAGTCGTTTTCTTCAGAGAGTCTACGCACACGCTCTCGCAGTTGCAAGATTCGGCAGCAGCACCGGCATCACCGGCAGGCCGTAGCGGATCGAATCGCGCAGGACGTATTCGGCGACTCGCTCGAGGGCGAAACGGTGAGCTTTGGCTTGGCTCTCGAGATGGATCAGGAAAGCGGCGTCACGGCCCCGCCACTTCGCCTTCACAAGCAGGTCGCCGACGCGGCGCGGGCGCTTGCCGGAGCGGGCGTGCTCCTTGTCGAGGTATTCGACTTCGGAGAAGTCGGCGAACTCCAGCACCTCGGGCACGAAGGCGCGGAAGAACTCGACGAGCAGCCTTGGCTGGGAGAGCAAAGCCTTGATGAGATCGTCGCGGGTTGGGACGGGTGCCTCGGGTTCGGAACGCGCTGCGGGATCAGTCGCCATCCCAGGATTGTGGCACGCATTGGGTTCCGATGCCAGCGGCGGAGCGTTGGTGTGGAGCCTTCAGGCGACTCCGGAGGCGCGGCAGGAACCCCTCGCCGCCCCGTTCACGGTGCTGACAGTTAACCGTTCACGGTTCACGGTTCACGGTTCACGGTTCACGGTTCAGATGTGGGCGCAAAAATGACCTCAGCCCATAGCATGGCCAAAAATTCCATTTCCAGCGCCGGTGGCGGCGGGCGCGGTTGGCGGTCGGACGGCCGCGAAAAGTCGGCCCGCGATGGCT
>SLGN01000398.1 GCA_007123695.1 Verrucomicrobiales bacterium | reverse complement strand
GAGGGCATCCTCATCCGCAAGCTCATCGAGCAGCCCGACCTCGCCGGCGTCGCCGCAGTGGTCCTCGACGAATTCCACGAACGCCATTTCTTCGGCGACATCAGCCTGGCCCGCTGCCTCGAGGTGCAGCGCAGCCTGCGCCCCGATCTCGCCATCGTCGTGATGTCGGCGACTCTCGAGGCCGGACCGCTCGCGACCTATCTCGGCGAAGGCTGCCGCCATCTCGTCTCGGCGGGCCGCACCTACCCGGTCGAAATCCGCTACGAACCCCAGCGCGAACGCCACCGGGGGGAACTCTGGGACCACGTCGCCAGAACGATTCGCGATCACTTGAAAGCGCATGGGGTTCAGGGCCATGTCCTCGTTTTCATGCCGGGGCGGTATGAAATCCAAAAGACCCTCGATGCGCTGGGCCGCGCCTCGTGGAGCGGCGGCTTCGACCTGCACGCGCTCCACGGCGAGCTGCCGCCCGCCCAGCAGGATGCGGCCGTCGCGAGAGGCGGCCGCCCCCGGATCGTGGTCGCGACGAACGTGGCCGAGACCTCGATCACCATCGACGGCGTCCGGCTCGTGGTGGATGCGGGCCTGGAGCGCCGGGCTTCCTTCGACCCGCGGCGGGGCATCGGCACTCTGCACATCGAAAAAATCTCGAGGGCCTCGGCCGACCAGCGCGCGGGTCGGGCCGGCCGCACCGGACCGGGGGTCGCGATCCGGCTCTGGAGCGAACGGGAGAACGCCCAGCGCGAGGCCGCGACCCCGGCGGAGATCCACCGCATGGACCTGAGCGAGGCGGTGCTGATTCTATGCTCCAGCGGCGTCGCGAAGATCCGGGACTTCCCCTGGTTCGATCCGCCCGAGCCCCGCGCCCTCGACGAAGCGGTGCGCCGCCTGCGCGAGCTCGGCGTGCTCGACGCCTCGGAGCGGATCACCGAGGACGGCAGACGGATGGGCCGGCTCCCCGTGCCGCCCCGGTTCGGACGCGTGCTCCTCGATGCGGCGAGACAGGGCTGCCTCGCGCCGGTCGCGAGGATCGCGGCGATCGCCCAAGCCCGCCCCCTCTTTCCCCTGCGGCGGAAGCGCTCGGACCATCTCATGCCGGCCGACTTCGCGCAGGAGGACGACGTCTCCGATTTCCAACCCTTGCTCCGCGCCTGGCGGCAGATGAAGCAGAACCAGTTCCGCCGCGAAATCGGGGAAAGGCTCGGCATCCACGCCGGGGCGGCCCGCGACATCGACCGCATCGCCGGCCAGCTCGTGCGCGTCGCGTCGCGTTGGGGCGGGGAGGGCGAGGATCCGGAGGAACCCGACGGAGAGACCCTCGCCCGGATTCTGCTGGCGGGCTTTTCCGACCGTCTCGCGCTGCGCCACAGCGCCGCGACCCTCGGCTGCGCGGTGGTGGGCGGACGCCGCGGACAGTTGGAGAAGGAGAGCGTCGCCGCGGCGAAGGACGCACGCCTCTTCCTCGCCGGCGAGATGGTCGAGGTCGAGGGAAAGGACGTCTCGGTGAAGCTCTCGCTCTGCACCCGCATCGAGGAGAGCTGGCTGCGCGAGCGCTTTCCCGAAGACTTCGTCGAGCGCGACGGAGCGGCCTGGGACGAGCGCCACCGCAAAGTCGAGGCGCGACGCGAGCGGCGCTTCCGGGATCTCGTGCTCGAGACGCGGCCGAGCGGGACGGTGCCGCCGGACGAGGCGGCGGCGATCCTGGCGGAGCGGGTGCTTGCGGGCGAGCTGAAGATCAAGGCATGGGACGACAAGGTCGAATCCTGGTTCGCCCGGATCAATCTGGTCGCCGAGCACTGCCCCGAGCATGGCTTCGTGCCCGTCGACGAGGAGGCGAAGCAGCTCCTGCTCGAGCAAGTCTGCGCCGGGGCCACGGGCTACGCGCAGATCAAGGACCGGCCTGTCTGGAACGCCCTGCGCGAATGGCTGCCGCCCCACCAAGCGGGCGTGCTCGACCATCTCGCGCCCGAGACGGTCACCCTCTCCACCGGCCGCACCGCGAAGGTCCTCTACCGGCCCAGGGAGAAGCCGCGGATCTCCGTGTTGATCCAGCACCTCTTCGGGCGCACCGACTCGCCCACCGTCTGCGAAGGCCGCGTGCCCGTGGTGATCGAAATCCTCGCCCCGAACCATCGTCCCGTGCAGGTGACCGAAAACCTTGCCGGATTTTGGAAGGGCAGCTACCCGGCCGTCCGGTCGCAACTGCGCGGCCGCTACCCCAAGCACGAGTGGCCGGAGTTCTCGTGAAAAGCGGGGCGGCCCGGTTCAGTCGCCGCGCTCTTCCTGCCCGACGCCGAGGGTCCTGAGAAACCGGGTCAGCTCGCGGAATTCGGCATCGGAAAGAGCCGCAGCTTCGTGGCAGCGGGCAAAGGGCCCGACATCGGCGATTTCCGAGGCGATCGAGTCCGTCGGCAGTTCGTAGGCATTGCCGGATTCGTCGCGCAGGCGGAGGGCGCCGGGCTCGCGGACCTCAACCCAGCCCCGCAGGCTGCGTCCGTCGGCGTCGAGAAACTCGGAAAGGCGTCGTCCTGCCGCGTCGTCGGGGGCGGGAGGAGCGAGGAGGCGCGACCGCAGGGCCTCGTCCGAGAGGCCCGGCAGGACCGAGGCAAGGCCGGGCAGAAAGGATGGCTCCGGACCCGAGTCGCGGTGGCAGTCGATGCAGGAAGCCGTCGCGAAGATCTCTTGTCCCGCCGAGAGTTCCGCCCCGTCGGCTCCTGCGGCGGGTGCCACCGGCGTTTCCGTTCCGAGCTTTTCCGCCGCCGAGCGGCGGAGCGCGTCGTCGCGGTTCGCGTCGGCGGCGAGCTCGCCGAGCCATTTCGCCACCTCCCCGTCCGCTGCGGCGTCGTCTGCGGAGAGGGTTTGCTCGACGAAAGCCACCAGGGGCGGCTCCGCCCTTGCCAAGCGCACCCGCTCGGCGGCGGGAGGCAACGGGATGTCCGCCGCCACCATCGCCCGGACCAGAGCGGGACGGTCGATGCGGTGATCGGCGAGAGCTTCGTGCAGCCGGTCTTCGATCCTTTCCCCCAGTTCCTGTCCGAGCCCCCTGCCATGGAGACGGCAGAGCATCTCGAGCAGTTCGACGCGAACCCGCGGGTCCGTCGTTCGGTTCGCCGCCTCGAAGAGATCGCGGAGTTCGGGAAGCTCGGGGGCAAACGTTTCCGGCGGCAGTGCCTCCAAGAAGGCGAAAAGTGCTTCGCGCTGCTGCGGGGATTCCACTCCGAAAATCGCGGAAAAAACTTTGCCAAACGATTCTCTTTCAATGAGAAAAAGTCGCGCAGAACGCGCGAGCACCTCCTCCTCGTGATCGAGCAGGGCAACAGCGACCGCCTCGTCGCCTTCGATGCGCGATCCGCTGCGGAGAATCGCCCGAAACAGCGCCGCCGAGACGATCGGGACGGTGCTGCGTCCCAATTCGAGGAAGGCGGGGTGGTCCCGGGGATCCGCGAAATCGGCGAGCGCGAGGAATGCGGCGGCCTGGACGACGGGCGGTCCGTTTTCCACGAGCGATTCGATGCGGTGTCGCGCCACCGGCTCCGGAAACGAGGCGAGCAGGGCGACGAGGGATTCCGCGAACTCCGGCGAAACGGCGCCCCCGAGCCGCCTCTCGATCTCGGGCAAGGGATCGGCCTTGCGCCGCAGGACCTCCCAGACCCCTTCACGGCGGGCGGAGGGCCGCAGCGGCCCGGCGAGCCGGTCGAAGAGTT
>SLGN01000156.1 GCA_007123695.1 Verrucomicrobiales bacterium | reverse complement strand
TCTCCTCGACGAGCGCCGCCTCTCCACCGATCCCTCCGAGGTCGCGCGACTCGTCGAGGCCCACAAGAGCACCGGATCCGAGGGCCAGCGCACCGCCGTGGTCGAGGCCGTCACCATCGAGACCGAGGTCAGGACCGAGTTCGTCGGCTACGAGAGCGACGAGACCGAGGCGACCGTTTCCGAATGGATCGAAAACGGGGCCGGCGATTTCGCGATCGTCGACCGCAGCCCCTTCTACATCGAGAAAGGCGGCCAGGTCGGCGACACCGGCACCCTCGTCGTCGGCGGCGAGAGCATCCCGGTGCTTGCCGCGCTCGGGGTGGGCGAAGCGACCGTGCTCCAGCTCGCCAAGCTGCCCGACGCCGCCAGCTCGTCGGTGACCCTGCACGTCGAGCGGCCCCGACGCCGCGGCATCGAGGCGCACCACACCGCCACCCATCTCTTCCACTGGGCGCTGCACCGGGTCGTCAGCCCCGACGCGGCCCAGCAGGGCTCGCTCGTCGCCCCCGACCGGCTCCGCTTCGACTTCAACTCGGCGGCCCTCACCCCCGAGCAGATCCTCCGCATCGAGTCCGAGGTGAACCAACGCATCCTCGCCGACGATCCCGTCACCGTCTCCGAAGTCCCCCACGCCGAGGTCCGGGACAATCCCGAGGTGATGCAGTTCTTCGGGGACAAATACGGCGACAAGGTCCGGGTCGTCCAGATCGGTGGTCGCGCCGGGGCCTTCGACGGCTACTCCATGGAGCTCTGCGGCGGCACCCACGTCCGCTCCACCTCGGAAATCGGTTTCTTCAAGATCAAGAGCGAAGGCGCCGTCGCTGCCGGCATTCGCCGGATCGAAGCCGTCTGCGGCGAAGCCGCCAAGGCCCTCGTCGCCGAAGAGGCCGCCCGCCTCGCCGACGAGTTCGCCGAAGCCGTCCACAAGCTGGCCGCCGCCAACGCCAAGCTCAAGGAACTCGGAAAGTCCCACGTCGAGACCGACGATTCCGACACCCTTTCCGGCCTCGTTGCCGAAGCCCTCGCGAGCGGCGACCTTGCCGCCGCCAACGCCCACCTCAAGGCCTTCGAAGCCCATCGCGACGCCGTCCGCGCCGCCGCCGTGCAGGCGGAGAAGGCGTTGAAGAAGGCCGCCGCCGGGGCCGCCGCCGGACTCGCCGCGAAGTGGTTCGACGAGACCCTGGCCGGCTGCGCCGACGAAGTCTGGGCGGGCCTCCTCCCCGGCGACTCGCCCGAGCTGCTCCAGGAAGCGCTGAACACCGTCAAGGCGCGCCAGTGGCGCGGCGTCGCCGTCCTCGCCCTGCGTTCCGGCGGCAGGGTGCATCTCGGCGCCGTCGTCCACCCCGAACTCGCCGCCAAGGCCAAGGCCGGAGACCTCGTCCGCGACTCGCTCGCCGTCGTCGGCGGCAAAGGCGGAGGACGTCCCGAAATGGCCCGCGGTGCCGCCCCCGGCGACCACGCCGAGGCCGAGAGCATTCTCGCGAAGGCGAGGGAGCTGCTCTCGTGACCGGTGGTCGGACGCAGAGTCCGGAGGTCCGCAGGACGACGGTACGCGATGCGGGAAGCTCTTTCCATTGCCCGGCAGGGCCTCGGCGTGCTATTCCCCACTTCATGGAACGCCGAAACTTCCTCAAGTCCGCGACGCCCGTCGCCGCCGCCCCCGTCTTCGCAGCCTCCGCCGCAGCTCAGGAGGCTGCGGCTTCCGACGACCCCGTGAAACGCCTCACCGAGGGTCTCAATCCCGCCATCGAAACGGCGCGCGAGGCCGCCCTCGCCGTGCTGCAGCCGTCGGCGCGCGACCTCCAGCACGGGCTCGAACTCCATGCCGACGCACTCGTCTTCGACTCCTACGGCTTTTCGCCCCGCTCCGCCATCGACGGCGAGGCGATCAAGGCGGCGGTCATGGCCGGGGCTTCGGACATCGAGCTGCAAGACTTGCGCGAGGACATGGGCATGACCCGCTGCCTCGTCTCCGAGGCCGAGCAGCGCGAATACCTCGAGGCCTGGCGCGCCTCGGGCGTGACCTGCATCTACCAGAACGCCGGCGAGGAAGGGCAGGATCCGCTGGTGCTGCTGAAGCGGCTCGCCCGCTTCACCCACGTCACCGACCAGTTGCGCGACCGCGTCTCCAAGGCGGTCGTTCCCAACGACGTCGAGGCGGCCAAGGCGGCCGGGCGCCACTGCCTCTACCTGACCGGCAACGGCGTGCCCCTGACCCAGGCGTGGGTCTCCATCCCCGACGAGCTTCGCTACCTCAGGGTCTTCTACCAGCTCGGCATCCGCATGATGCACCTCACCTACCAGCGTCGGAACATGATCGGCGACGGTTGCGGCGAGCCATCGGACGGCGGGCTCAGCGACTTCGGCCGCGCCGTCATCGCCGAGATGAACCGGGTCGGCGTCACGCCCGACTGCGCCCACTCGGGCTGGCGGACCAGCCTCGAATCCGCACAGGTTTCGGAAAAGCCGGTCGTCGCAAGCCATTCCACTGCGGGAGCCCTCCACCCGCACATCCGCAGCAAGCCCGACGAGGTCATCAAGGCGATCGCCGACACCGGCGGCTACATCGGCATCTGCTGCATCTCGCGCTTCCTGCGCGGCAAGGGCGACCTCAACGCTTTCCTCGACCACATCGACCACGTCGCGAAGACCTTCGGCACCGACCACGTCGCCATCGGGACCGACATCGCCTACACCTCGCGGAACAGCGCTGCGGAGAGCCGCAAGGCCGCCGTGGGCGGACTGGGGCGGCGCCGGGAGCCGTTCCGCTCCCTCTGGCCGAAGGACGACTTTCTCCCGGCGGAGGGCGCTGCCCTGAGCCTGTCGTGGACGAACTGGCCGCTCTACACCGTCGGCCTCGTCCAGCGCGGCTACAGCGACGAGGACATCCGCAAGATCCTCGGCGGCAACGTCATGCGCGTGGCCCGCGAGAGTCTCGTGGAGGAAATCGCAAGCGTGTGATCCTGGCGCGGGCACGTCCCTGCACTTGGGACGAATGGCACGGGCAGCACTCCAATCCAAAGGTGATTTGGAGCGTTTCCGCAAGCCGCAAGCGCGTCAAAGAAATGAGCCGGGAGGATTTGCCTGGAACCGACGCCGTTCCGCTTAGGACCCGGAGGCAGATGGATCGACTGTCTCGCCGGTTTTGTCGTCTCCTCCGGTTTCTTCTCCGGGCTCCTCTTCGCCCTCGCCCTCGCCCTCGCCCTTGATTGCCGGAGACCCGACCGGCCGGGACGGAACGGCGTCGCCTTCCTCGCCGAAGGGCCAGAGCTCGCTCTCGAGCCGGATGCGCTCCGGCGGCTCGACCTCGATTGGATCTCCCTCGCCGAAGCGGAACTCGCGAGCAATGAGGGGCACCGCCGTGAAGATCATCGTGTCGTCGGGATTGCGGTGGACGTGGAGAAGGGCCGCGCATGTCGAGGATTCCTCCACCTTCAGCTCTTCGCCCGGGGCGAGGCCGAGCGTCTCCGGAGGCGCGGGGGAGGGCAGGACGAGTTCTAGCAGCGCGTCGGGAAAGGTCGTCGAACGGGCCCGCACGACGAAGCCGGAGGGGAAAGGATCGCCCTCGGAAAGGGGGCGGACCGAAACGACCTCGAAGTCGCCCGAGAGGAAGGTGACGTCGCTGCGCTCGAGGTAGTTGCGGAGATAGTGGCGCTTGAGGATGCCGTTGTAGGCGCGCAGCTCGGCGGGACCGAAGGGATAGG